>SLGQ01000116.1 GCA_007136595.1 Candidatus Sumerlaeota bacterium
GAGCCGCCTGCATTGAATATCTGAATACCGGCGGAATGCCTGAAGTTGTTAAAGTCAAAGATGTTTTTGCAAGGCAGAATCTTGTTTCAGCAACCGTTGATTCAATAATAGTCAGAGACATCGCAACAAGACATCAGATCAGAAATATACCTCTTTTAAGAAAAATGGCCGATTATTTCTGTTTTTCACCGACAGATGAAGTTTCAAGAACAAGAATATCAAATATTTTAAAAGAAGGGGGCGAAAACGCATCGATAAATACTGTTTCAGAATACATGGAATACCTGAAAGATGCTTTTTTCATTCACGAATGCCCGCTCTTATCACATAAAAAAGGAGATGTATTAAAAAGCGTTCCTTTAAAAGTTTATCTGAACGACACCTCTTTTGCAAAAACAGCAGACGAACAGAGCGATTTTGGCAAACTGCTTGAAAACATTGTATTTGTAGAGCTTATCAGACGCGGTTTCAAAGTAAAGACTTTAAAAATTGATAACGGTGAAATTGATTTTGTCGCACGGATTGGAAACAAATTACATTATTATCAGGTTGCATATCTCATCGGAGAAAAAGGAAGCGCCGTTTATAATAGAGAGTTTGGTAATCTGATGAAAATCAAAGACCATTTCCCAAAAACTGTTCTGTCAATGGATGAGTTGCTCCATCAACCGGTTGAAGGAATAACCCATGAAAGTGTTGTGGAATTCCTGAAAAACCCACTTCTGTAAAGTAGCCTTGACAAAAATTTATGTTTTCTGGATTTATCCCCCCATTTCTCATATAAATCAGGGTGATTTTTAAGGAGCGAGTCTATGGTTCAGATAATCATTGTTTCAATTCCGGTAATTGTTTTCGTTATTTATTTTGCTGTTATGTCCTTAAGCAGGAGAAAAAGAGAAAAAAGGAGATCTGAGGTTGCGGCTCAGAAATTTCCGGAAGAGTGGAACGGCTATCTTGAAAAACATTTTGAACTTTTCAAATATATGCCGGAAGGTCTTCAAGAAAAACTTCGTAGATATATCCTCATTTTCATTGACGAAAAGGAGTTTATGGGAAGTGGCGGACTTGAGCTGACCGATGAGATGAAAGTTGTGGTTTCGGCTCAGGCGTTACTTCTGATCCTCGGGATGAAAAAGCCCCATTTTTATCCGAAACTTTATATCATTGAGCTTTATCCTGCGGCATATAAAACAATGGCGCATGACGGTGTAACAGTGAGTGAAAGTGTCCGGCTCGGTGAATCGTGGCAGGGTGGCCGGCTTGTGCTTTCATGGCTGCATTCAAGACAGGGAAAATATGCATGGAATGACGGAAACAGTGTTGTTCTTCATGAGTTTGCACACCGCCTAGATCAGTTGAGCGGAAAAGCTGACGGAGCACCGGTTCTTGATGAAGTCCGCTGTTATTCTGCCTGGTCTGAAGTAATGAGCAGAGAATATGACAAAATGCTCAAAACCATTGAAAAAAGACAAAAATATCTCCTGAATGAATACGGAGCAACCAATCCTGCTGAATTTTTTGCTGTTGCGACAGAAGTGTTTTTTGAAAGACCAGTCGATATGAAAGAGCAAATGCCCGAAGTTTATGGAATGCTTAAATATTTCTATAAACTTGATCCGGCAAAGTGGATTCTGTAAAACCCGTTTGACATTTTGCACCAAGAGCTTTTCACCATACTGAAAGATACGCACCACAAAAACAAAAATTCTTACTGTTCTGTAAGTTCAATTTGCTGAGCACTTTTAACGAAAAGTATTGTGGGGAGGTCTTCGTATTTTGATATCTGTTTGTCGAAAAAATATTCCGAGAGGGAAAATATCTTTTTTGAGTCTGTTTCTTCAAATTGTCCAGGAAGCCCCATCATTATAAGGTCTGAGCTCCCGGAGTATTTTTTGAGTGTTTCATGGAAATCACCTTTTTCATTTTCGAGGATCACCACTTCTCCGTCAATTCTACCGTTTTTAAGGAGAGTTTCCATCTCCTCTCTGTTTTCTTCGAGTTGTTCAGATCCTTCAACCATTCGGATCACGCGGACACCTATTTCAGCCTCCTTTACTTTTGAATATTCTTTTATGATGTAGGCGAGAAGAACCATTAAGTTGCCATTCATTTCTCCACGCCACCATATATCAATAGTGTTTATTTTCCGAAGTTTCGAGGTGTTTTTAAGAAGAAGAATGTTTTTGCTTCTTTTTATCAGCTTTGAGATCATTTTTACAGAATCAAGTTTTTTCATATAGTTCATAAGAACGGTATTTGTTTTTAGAACTGTAGGATGAGATGTGGTGAGCAAGGCAGACACAGTTTCGTTAATGTCATTATATTCAATGAATTCTGTAGGTATTCCGTAAGTTTCAAATTTTTCAGGCTTTCCAAGCACATTAAGGTGAACAAGACCTTTGTGCCCTTCAATAAAGGATGCAATAAATGCAACTTTTTCAGGTGTTGAATTTTCTCCGGGACCAGCTATCGCAGTAAGCACAGGTCTCCAGTTTTTGCTTCCCTGAACAACATTCTGAAGCATTTTCATCCATCTTACGGAAAGGGAAAATATTATTCCCCACCACACACCTTCAATTTTGTTTTGAGCTTTATATTTAAGGATCATCCTGAAAATAAAATACTGAGAAAGCAGTATTGCAACGCCGATAACAGGGTCAAACAACAAAATTGCCGCAATGCAGATCAAAAAGCCGTATAGGGAAACGAGCCAGTGGCTTTTGGAAGTAGGCCTGAACCCCGGGTTTTCACTTATCCTTTCAAGAAAAGCACTTCCATTTACCCATCCATAAACAAGTAAAAACAAAATACCAACTATCATAGAAGCGGTATTAATGTTTCCAGCCCAGATAATGGAAAGACCGATAACTCCCGAAAGCAAAACAGCGAACCTCGGTTCAGTTCCCCCTTTTATAAAATCGTTGCCGAAAAAATTCAGTTTTTTAGGCAATACATCGTTTATTGAAAGTGACTGCAAAGTTCTTGGTGCAGTCATGAAAACAGATAAGGCAGATGATCCCGTCGCAAAAAGAATCCCCAAGATCAGCATGATCCCGAGAACACCGGAAGGAAAGGCATCTTTGTAGTTGATAATATCTGTAAGAAGAACAGCAATGGCAGTATTCCCGTCATATCTTTCTATGAGAAGAGATCTGTCCATAGCAGAAAATATTACAGCAGCAAGAATATAGACAGTAAATGTAATTCCAATTGCCCAGAATGTCCCTTTTACAAGGCTTTTTCTGGGATCTTTAAGGTCGCCGCTCATTCCGATTCCTGCATCAATACCTGTAACAGCAGGGAAATACTGTGCAAAAGTGAAAAAGAATAAAGAGAGTGTCAGAGCCCTTTCACCTGTGAAGTTAAGTCCGCTTGAATAAAGAGGCTCCCCTTCATAAGTTATATTAAAGAAAGGAGAGATGATTATAGCAAGAACACTTGCTCCAAGAACAAAAAGGATGAGTGTCTGTATTTTCAGAGTGAAATCAGCTCCAAACATAACGATCGTAAAAAACACCATAAAAAAAGATGAGGCAATTATCTGTTTTTGCATAAGTATTGAAGCGGGATCAGTTTCCGTAAAAAGCGGTATGAAGTGAAGCAAAGGGGCAGCTATTGCCCGGAGCGGTTCAGCAAAACCTATGCAGTAAAAACCGATACTTGCAGCCTGGGCAAGATAAAGCTGGATACCGATACTGCCGCCCAAAGCTTTGCCGAGGCTCCTTCTTGAAAGAGCATACATGCCGCCCGGACCAATATCGTTCAGGTTGGTTGCGCAATCTGCCATTGAAAAAGATGTTGCAAATGTAACGGTATGAGCAAGAATTATAACTCCAAGCATTGCCCAAAGCCCTACATCTGCTATAAGAACAGGCATTATAAGGAAAAGAACTGTTCCGAGGATCGCCTCAGTTGAAGGTACAAAAACACCTTTGAAAGTACCAAACTTTACTTTCATAGAGAGTTCTCCTTAATATTTCTGAATTTTTTGTTATTCGCCAAAAAGAATATCAGCACCGGGATAGTATCCGGTTTCATCAAGCATTTCTTCAATTCTAAGAATTTGGTTATATTTAGCAATTCTTTCACTTCTGCATAAACTTCCAGTCTTTATCTGTCCTGCATTTACTGCAACGGCAAGATCAGCAATGAAAGTGTCTTCACTTTCGCCTGAGCGGTGAGAGATAACGGTTGAATATCCGTTTCTATGTGCAACTTCGATAGTATCAAGAGTTTCAGTAAGAGTTCCTATCTGGTTAAGTTTGATAAGAATGGAGTTTGCAACACCTTTTTCTATACCTTCACCAAGTCTTTCAACATTGGTAACAAAAAGATCGTCACCAACTATCTGAACTCTATCGCCGAGTCTTTCTGTGATCATTGCCCAGCCTTCCCAGTCATCTTCTGCCATACCGTCTTCTATTGAGAAAATGGGATATTTGTTTACAAGTTTTTCATAGTAATCGACCATCTGTTCACTTGTAAGTTTTTCTCCTGTTGATTTCTTGAAAACATAGTGTCCGTCTTCATAAAACTCTGTGGATGCCGGATCAAGTGCTATTACAATATCTTCGCCCGGTTTAAATCCTGCTTTAGTTATCGCTTCCATTATAACTTCAAGTGCTTCTTCATTTGATTTAAGGTTTGGTGCAAAACCACCTTCGTCACCCACACCTGTTGAAAGACCTCTGTCTTTAAGGATCTTTTTAAGTGCATGGAAAATTTCGGCATTCATTCTGATACCTTCACGGAAAGATTCAGCGCCGATCGGCATGATCATGAATTCCTGAAGATCAACAGTATTGTCGGCATGTGATCCACCATTAATGATATTGCTCATAGGAACAGGAAGAGTGTCTGCTCTCAGACCGCCGATGTATCTGAAAAGAGGTAATCCAAGTGAAGTTGCGGCAGCTCTTGCGACAGCCATTGAAACGCCCAGCATTGCATTGGCTCCGAGAACCGATTTGTTTTCAGTTCCATCAAGGTCAAGCATTGTCATATCAAGAAGTCTCTGCTCAAGAGCACTCATTCCAACTATTTCCGCTGCGA
>SLGQ01000062.1 GCA_007136595.1 Candidatus Sumerlaeota bacterium
AAAAATAAAACCATGAAAAACCCCTCCATTTCACTTCTGTATTTTTGTTGCGCAGATCCGACATATTACCATGAACAACGATCACACTATTTTTTAAATTTTTCAAAAAAGCGATCGCGGACTCAACACGATGAAATTCCAGTATCTTACCCTCTACAGAAATAACCTTTCGATATCTCAACAAGTTAATGGTAAATTTCAAAGATAATGGGATAAAACTTCTTTTGTTTTGTTCTTTCAGAAATAAGACGGGTAAAAAGTTGATTTCTCTTCCAAAAACCTCAATCTTCTGCCATTTCCCTACCTCTCTCAGCTCTTTATTAGAAGAGATGCCCACTAAACTTATTTCCAAATCTTGTGGCGCATACATGATGAGATTTTTTATGAACGTCTGTATTCCCCCTATTTTGTTGCCTAGAGGATCAAAGGGGTGAGAGACAAGTATTTTTGTTTGAGTATTCATTCTATTACCTTAAATTCTTCCTAATAGCTTTGCTAACTATAAGGTTATAAATGGCATAAAACATTTTCTGCTCTTTTCTTCCAGGTATAACGCTCTTTAAGATCCTCAAACGCATTCTCTGCGATTCTCCGGGCAAGATCAGGATCATGTCTTATTTTTTCCAAAGCAGCGATCCATTCCTCTGGATCATCCGGTTCGCACAAAATCGAATTATCATTATGCTTCAAAACTTCTTCCAAAACAGGTAATCTCGAACAAATTATGGGTTTTTTCGCGGCCATATACTCAAATATTTTCAGAGGAGACATCCATGGACTTATATTGGTCCTACCAGTAGTACCAAATACTTCTAATTGATAAGGTGCTAACAAAATATCGAAGGACACTCTGTATCTTTCCGACAAATAGGGGGGCAAATAACCATAGAAAATAGTATTTTTATGATCTTTCAACTTATCTTTCCAGTATTTAACGTCTTTTTCCGTACCGCCAACAATATGAAAACAAGCCCAAGAACAATATCCCACCAATTGTTCGATCAGCTCCATGCCCTTTCCAGCTTGCAATCCCCCAATATAGCCAACATTTATCTTTTCATTGTTGAATTTATGAGGTTCTATTTTTTCGGACATATCCGCACCGTCATGAGCAACATATAATTTACCATTTGTTAAAGGATAGCCTTTTCCGATCTTCTTTTTTAAAGCTTCTGAAATCACTATAATTCGACAAAGATCTTTTGCTCTGATCAATTTATTAAAAAAAAATTTATCTAGACCATTTACCTCTTCGGGCGGCTGATGCAGCTCCACTATTGTTTTTATCCCCATCCAGGAACTGAATAAACATCCTGAGATGCTCCTCCCATAAACAAGATCCGGTTTATGTTTTTTCAATCTAAGCGCAGACTTAAAAGCTGTAATGTATCTATGCCCCTTGATACGATATCTATTGACCTTCAAGATCCTGAAACCTTCTTCAACCCCATAATAGGCATGGTCATCATCAGTTCTGAAACTATCGCGTGTCTGCGCGAACAAAGTAACTTGATGTTTATTTCGCATAAAAGCCTGGCACATTTTCATTACATGAACACTATTGGCAGTTTGTGAGGGGATCACAGAACTCGAAATATAGGCTATTTTCATTTGCTACGTCCTATTGTACGGTTCGCTTTCCCAGAATTCGGTTTTTAAGGTATTTGAGCATTCTGAATTTACCAAAATAAACTTTAAGCTTGCGCAACAATTTTCTAAACAAAATAAACAACACTGAATTTTTGATGTATATTTTTCTTTCGGTTTTTTTAAGAAGAACTTTCGCTGCTTTATTTTTTGGATCATCGGCTAATACTTGCCGCAATAAATGACGAGCTTCTAAAAAATTATCCGACAAGAAGAATTCGTGGGCTTTTTCCAGATCTGACTCTATACTTATCCCGGCTCTTTCACGGGCATTGAAAGGAATGTTCAATTCTTCGGGCCTCACATAATTATATTGTCTGGTTTCCATATATTTATCAAGCATACACCAGAGATCCTCGTCACGATATCTTTTTTCTTCCGCCCTGACAACAATCCCCGCCATCTTTTTAACCCTGATCCGGTTTTCTTTTGTAACTTCTCGTTTATGCACTAATATGTGGTATAAAAAAGAGTATAAAAGATCAGTTTTGCCGGGTACGTAAAAATTCTTCCACTTAACTCTATTTTTTAAAATTTGTTTTCCCCACTCAACATCATAATATCCGTCCCCTATAAATCTTATATCAAGTGTCACTTCGTTCCCGCCGATCAGGACTTTGGCGGCAACTTTATAGCCGCCGTACTCATAAGCCGGCCCCATGCTTGGATGATCTTTGGGTAATTTATGTTTATAGCCGACGGCTCCGGTTATTCTTTTAAAAAGATAAAAGTCGTTCACCAATATGTCAATATCTGAGCTTTTATGATCGAATTTTTCTGGAAATTCCTCGAAGTTCCTGAGTACTACATATTTCAACTCTTGCTCATTATTAAGAACGTTAAAAAAATCTTCGTAAGATGAAAAACTCGGTCTCCATTTTTCCCAGTAACAGACAGGTACGTTATGCTTATAAAAGGACAAAGCCTCTAAATTATCATATGCTTCCTGGATGGTATCCGAACAATGCAAAAAACTTGTCCTTCCCCTTCTAAGACTATTTTTTAAGTCAAAGGTGTTTGTGTTGACAATACTGGCTTTGCCGCTAAAGGGATTATTACGGATACCATATCTGGGTTTTTTATCAAAAGTTACATATAAAGTGAACGGAGAAATACCTTTATTTCCGTGTGTAGAGGGCTTTCCCAGATAAAATCTGTCAAGAACACTCAATCTATTTTCCCCAATTATTTTAAAAGATCTAGGATGATAAGTAGCCGCATAAACTACCGTAAAATGTGATCCAATATATTGTTCTACTGTTTCTTTCTCTTTTGGGTCCCAAAGAACAAAACAATGTGGTTCAGCTTCGCGGAACCCGTCCCCAATAATAAGCTCCATGAGATTTATAATAAACCGATCGTCAACTAATCTGTTTTTAGTAAATACTGGAAACCTCCCTCCACAGGATAGATCTGGACCTAAAGTCGCAAAACCAAAATCTATGATACGTATACGATCTTCCTTCACAAGTATTTCCATTTCAGATAGATCATTGTGGCGGCAATTGAACTTTTTTAAAATATCAAGTATTTCAACTAACTGACAACGCCAATTATCCGGAGAAGAAACTTTGGTGATCGGATAACCTGCATCTTCCATCAATAACGCCTTTTCTTTCCGGTCAAAGTCTATCAATTCCGGAACTATACCTGTACCACCTAATTTCTCTAACCAGAAAACCTCTCTTTCGAATTGCCATCTCTCTCTTTTTTTGTATTTTTTTATGACCCGGCCACATTTTGTTTTATAAACAACGGTTCTTTCCCCCGAAGTAATTATTTCCACAATATGGATCTTTTTGCGATTGAAATACATCGTTCTTGATGTCTTCATCTGTTCCTTTAATTTTAAGCCAGTCAACCCGGACGACATTATGTTCTTCCTCATTCAGCGGACATTATGTTAACTTTCCCTGCGATATCGGAGTAATGGCCTTCTGAGTTGTAAGCTTTTCCATTTTGAAGCTATCTTTCAATAATTCCACATAATTTTTATGCCAGATACTCACAAGTACCGGTATTTCCTTTATTTCCAAAACTTTAGCCATAGCGATTCTATGCTTACCGCTGAGATGCAATATCTCGCCCGTCCTTGAAACACATATCTCAACTTCATATTCAGGTTTCCCCCCGAAATCACCCTGCTTCTTAAACCCGTTCTTCTTTATGTCCCGGGACATTATTTCCCATCTCTTCAGATGCATGTCTTTAAACTCATCCCAATTCCGGCAACCGGCCCTGCCAAACCCTTTCTTGCTCAACCTTTCATGAAATTCTTTTTTATATACCGTATCTTCCCATTCTTTCCCTTCTATAAATCTTTGCCTGAAAGCGGTAAACGCGTTAAACTTGTGAAAATCCTTTGTTCCTAGATCCCAATCCCCTCCCGCGATAATACCTTGTTGTCGCATAATACCGTGACGGGTGTAAACAGAATTGGTTTTTGAACGATCAACGCTTGTATTTATCTTTTTCACAGGAACATAAACAATTTCATAAGGATTCCCCATGATAAAAGGGTCATTCAAGCTCCTGATATTGTAATAGGTCTTGTAAATTCGTAACATGTTCCTTTTTACAAATATCTTACCTAATTCAAAATTCCTCTTCAAAAAACCCTGTTCCCATATATGTTGCTCATATTTGCCTGTTCTGATTTGTTCATTTTTCATATCATTCTCACCTTATAATCCACCCAGGATAGGTTTTATAGCCTCGCCTGGAGTTATATTTTCACGGCATAATTTTATTTTGACCCGGTCGATGTAGTCTTTGTGCCATACATTAACTATGACCGGGACTTCCTTGACACCCAATATCTTAGCGATCGAAAGCCTGTGAGCACCGTCACGGAACAAGATCTCTCCATGTCTCGACACACATACTTCAATCTCCTTTGTGGGTCTCCTCCCCAGATCTTCCTGACTTTTATAACCGTTTTTAGAAATATCCTGGTATAGTCTATCCCATTTGCCAACCAGATACTTTTCCTTAAACTCCTCTAAGTTTTCACACCCTCCTCGTCCTTTTCCTTTCCTGAGAACCCTTTCAAAAAAACTCTTTGAATAAATAGTGTCTTCCCACTTTTTTCCTTCGTGAAAATGCTCTTTAAAAGCGATATACATCGCAGAATTTTCGAATTTTGCTTTTTTAATATCCCATCTTCCCCCCATTATCAAGCCTGCCACCCTCTCCTTCTTTCTTCCGTGACCGGGCAAGGCTTTGAAATCAAAATTGTACTTGTCCATGTACTCCTCTTGCACCCACGTTGGAACCCGGTTCTCTATAAAACTAACGGGAATACGAATTACCTCAAAGGGGTTATCGATGCGAATATTTTCCCGTATCATATCTTCG
>SLGQ01000115.1 GCA_007136595.1 Candidatus Sumerlaeota bacterium
AAAATCAAAAAGAACTTTTGAATAAAGGTGACAGATGAAACTACTGATATTCATATTTACCATGCTGATGTCCTGTACTGCATGTAATTCCAATGGTCAGAACCATGATTCACATGATTCACCTGATTTAGACCATGATTCACATGATTTACATGATGAGCAGGATTATGATACTCAGGATAACGACGATCCCGACGAAACACCTGATGAGGTTCCCGATGTTCCGGATGAAGAGGTTGTCGTTGAATGTCTCGATCTGAGGGATAACAAAAACACGGTTAAGACGCCTTTCCCGTTCAAAGATAAGAATGGAAGGTCAACCTTCTGCCGTCCGGGGTGTGATACACCCACGGAAAATGATCCTCAATGTGTCAGGAATATATGGGAATGGGATAACTGGGAAAAGTATCAGGAATACCTTGCAGCACAGAAAGCTGATCCGGAGCAGACTTCTAAAAGAGAATGCTATCCGTGGCCCTGCAAGCTTCCTGATATGAAAGCTAATGCAAACCTCGAATCATTCAACAGCAAATGTGACAGGTGGCTGACAGTTAATAATTATAGTCCTTCTATGGGTGTTATATGGTCCCACGGTATGAGTGACGGTGTGGCAGGGATGAATATGGGATATTCAGGGAGAAGTATAGCCGTGGAATACGACCCTGAGAAGGATGAATACATACATCTGGGTAAAGCCAGAGGGCAATTCAGTTTCAGTGAAAACAGATATGTTGTTTATGTAAATGACAGGGATCCGGCTGCCCCCGGTGCAAAAAATTTTATTATTTCTATAGAAAGAAGAGACGGAGAGTATTATTATGAGTTGATACATGATGATATGTATTTGTTAAGACCATCCTTTTCAGGCAAGAAATGGGTGTTTATACAAGGAAAGGTGTCCGAATCCGGTTCCAACGCCGAAGTTCAGTATGCTAAAGCGGGAGATTGGGAATGGCATAATATTGAAGGAATAATGAATTATGCCGGCGAGGGTAACATAGTTGGGGACCATCTTACATTCATTACCGATGACAGAGATATATATTACTGTGATCTGAGGAAATATCCCGGGCACATAAATGATTGTGTAAGAATCAACAGACATGTGAGTTCCGGAACAACTGTTTATGAAAAGGGACATTCCCCCAGAATAGATGCTGAAAATGAAAAGAGACTGGTTTATAATGTTTTCAGGGAGAACAGGTTTGTGGAGGTTAATCTTACAGATGTGGAAAATCCTGTTTATAGTGAATACGAAATAGAGAAGAACAAGGAAACGGGATATACTTGGCAACTTGAAACAGTAAGAGGGAGCAAAGCTGTTTATGCAGAAATGTTTACAGAGCTTAATGATATAGACAGTATAGCCTGTTTCTACCGGTTTGATAAAAAGAAGGTTTACTGTCCTAAGGAGGACATTTTTTCGACAGACTCTCGAAACATCATGGGCTATAACACTTTCTGGGGCAAATGGCATCTATGGAAAAGAATAGGTCGCCCAAGTGCAGTAATTCGTGACTTGGAATGTTACTGTGAAGAAACTGGAATTTGTCCGTTACTGCCACCCTTCCATCATTCTGGAGATGGCAACAATGAATTGTGAGAGGAGAAAATTATGAAAAAGATTTTATTCACATTACTTTTATTGTCAGTGTTTGTGGTGGTTTCGTGTGATGATGGTGACACCGGTGACACTGGAAACACCGGAGATACTGGAGATATGTTTAACCCTGAAGATTGTACGGATAATTTCCCTCATTATCATGCAGGACTTTGCTGGTCTGATAAGGCATCTAATGCTATGAATTTGGATGATGCAAATTCGTATTGTGAAGGTCTGGGAGGTAGATTGCCTAAGATACAGGAACTTAGAACACTTATCCAAAACTGTCCACAGACAGAATACCCACAGCCTGAGCAGGAAGATTGGTGTGAAATAGAATATCCGGATAAGTCGTCTATAACTTACATTGCCACTGCCTGCAACGGGTGTGCTTCTGATAATACCGGGAAGTACAGTGTTTTCGGAGATGCTGGTTGGTTCTGGTCATCGTCCCCTACTGAAGAAGAGTTTCCTCATGGATTTTATGTGAATTTTACCACTGGAGCTGTGAACCACAGCGATGATTTAGATCTTGGTTATGTAATATGTGTTATAACTAGGGTCGCAATAAGTCTACATATCCACCCTTCGCACAACTCAGAATGTACACCTAAATGTAAAAAACACCCCGATAAGGATTAGGCGATACCAAACCTGTCTTCCGTAGCTCTCTAAACTTGACGGATAATTATTAAGGCATATAATTTATTTGAAATATGTAGTTAAGAGAAACTATGAGAATCAGTTGTAAAATAAAAGAATTGTTTGTCGGAGGAGTATGGAGGAGAACTTAACTATTGGGTCAGCATTATTAATTATTGTCATTTTTTTTGCTGTATTAGCACTCTTTTTTTTGCTCAGGAAGTTCTACCGGAAAAAAGTGTTCCCTTTTTTAGAAAAAAGAAACCAATCATTTGAACTTGCTGTGAAGTATATTCTTGAAAATGATGCCATCAAGGAGAAAACAGGAGAAATAACCGATATAACACCTCTTTTCCATACTATTAACCCGTCGTATATAAAGGGGATCAGCGTGTCCCAGTCATTGGGTGTCGTAAATCCTTATAAAATAAGTGTTGTGGGTAGAAAAGGTTGTGCAATAGTAAGGCTGACCTTGATAAAGGAGCCGAGCCCCGAAAATGAATGGATTCTTCATGAATTTGATATGAAATCAGATGGCAACGACAATTATATTTCCATCCTGTCCTGAACTTAGGTAGAACCTATGGAAACAGGGTCAGGGCACAATAAATCTATATAAAACAGTAAGTCAGTGCGTAAAGATTAATTTTAAAGATTTTCGCACAAATGAAGTTGCTGTTTTGTGGCTTTGAGCCATTTTTCAAATGATGTTGTGTCATCCGGTCTGAGTGGAGGCGGATTTCTCCATGTCGGGATTACTCCGTAAAAACATACAGAAATATCAGTGGAGTAGGGGGTAAGCACAGTTGAAGTTTGTGGTATTTCCCCTGAATTTTCAGCTTCCCAGTCGGCATAGTTTTCAAGGTTTGCATTATATGCAATAAGCATTCCGCCACTGGCATCAAAAGGTGGTTCAAAAACAGGATCGTTTTCGCTGTTGATGGCAACATATTTAATATTGTCGCCCGCATCATCAGGATAATTAAATTCACTTGCACCAGTTGAAAAATAAACACCTGTAAAAGGTTCAAGGTTGACACTCTTTTTTGATGAGGAGACAAAATTGACTTCGATAGGTCCGTCTTTAAGCAGACCGTTGTAACTGTAAAGTCCATCTTCCTCAAAAAGATGTTTCGCAATAAGTGAGTTAAGATGAACTTCAGTAAATCCAAGATCAAGCTCTTTCATAAAATATTTGTCAACTTGCTTCGGATCAGCAGAATTAAGGTTGAATATTTTGGCAAATCCGTCAACATCTCCTGTAAGTTGTCCTGCCACATAAGTCCAGAACATATAAGCCTGAGCATAATTTGCAAAATCGGCATAGTTCCAGTTGACAAGGCTCATACCGTTTCTCAGTTTATTTTCATAATCCCATTCATAATACATCCTTGACATATAGTTGCTGCCATAGACAATATGAATTATCGGGAGCCTTATAAAGGCTTTCAGTCAATATCGGATAGATGACAGTATCAAATTCATTGATCCATTGACTTCAGCGGACTCAATGGCAAGTTTTTCTTCATAACAGCTTATTGAATAGTATCCGATATTTTCAAGCATTTCAACTTCAAAGTTGCTTTCGATCTTCATCAAAACAGAATATTCATCAGGAGCAGAAACAGACTTTATCTCAAAAAACAGTTCAACTTCATCATCAACAAGTTCCTCATCATTTCCAACATCATCAAAATCTGAAACTTCATCATCAGCCTGATTATCATTTGTCCCGTTTTTTTTACCACTTCCGCCACATGAAATAAAAATCAACGCTAAAGCAAAAACAAGTAACTTAACCATCACACACCTCGAAAATAAACCTGCACACTACAGTTTAGCAAAAACTGTTTCCTTGAAACTTCTTTAGTATTATTAAATGTTTTTACTGATTTGAGATAGATGAAAATTGTATGGCGGACTATAACTCAATCATCAAAATCATCGGATCCCGGGGGTGGAGGACCCATCCGGTGCATAAACTTTTTCCGGTTTTTTCTCCCCAATTCAAGCAGTTTTTCTCTTTGTTCCGGAGTTAAAGAGAGATGCACTTCAATTTTAAAGTCGCCCATTATTAGAAACTGTTTTTTTCTCAGTTCTGCAATTTTAGAATTTATATCTTTAAGAATTTTTGCACTCGGTTTTTTCTTTTCATATTCTTTTTTTGTCTGAAGTCTCAACTCTCTGATCTCAAAATTGATTTCCATCATCTGTTTGTGGATTTCGTGAGCTTTTTTTCTGATCTCTGCTCTTTGGGATTCAGAAACACCTGCTTCTTCAAGCATCATATCGTGCATCATTCCTTTCATTCCGGGTCCTCCGGGACCACCCGGACCCCCATGTTTTCCTCTTCCTCCCGGACCTCTTTGAGCCATGAGAGGAACAGCACAAAAAATCAGTGCAGCAACTGCAAGGATCTTTATTGTTTTTTTCATTTTCTCCTCCTTCATTCCATTAATAAACCAAACTCTTCATCGAAAAAAACTCCCTGCGCAATAAGAGCTATTTCGATATTGTCTTCGGTATATGCATAACCATCAGGTAAACCGGTTTCTTTTTCCATATCAGGTAAATTAAAAAAGAATAAAGAGAAAAATATTGCAGAAAACAGTGTGACCGCTGATATTTTTATGACCGTTCTTCTTTTTTTAATTTTTGTACCTTCAGAAACAACATTTTCATATATTTTTTCCCATCTTTTGTTATCCGTTTCCATGATGACCTCCTGTTTTTAATAACTTTTCTCTGATATTT
>SLGQ01000289.1 GCA_007136595.1 Candidatus Sumerlaeota bacterium
ATTTTTCTTGAAGTGATGGATTTTACTGAAGAAACTTTTCAAACAGAGATAACGATCACGGTTCACCCTCTTGAAGGTAATATGAATTTTTACTATGGCAATCTTCACAGTCACAGTGCTGTTTCGGATGGGAAAGGGACCCCGGCAGAAGTTATGGCATGGGCAAAAAACCATAAAGATCTCGATTTTTATGCAATGACCGACCACGCCGAGCAGATACTGAGCTATGAGTGGGATGCTGTAAAATTTCAGACAGATCTTGCCACTCAGGATGGTGTTTTTGTAGCATTAAGAGGTTTCGAATGGAGCCACCCTGTTTTTGGACATATAAATGTTTTTGAAACCGAAAAATATACTGCGGCATATAACATTCTGTTAATAAAAGATTTTTACGACTGGATTGAAAAAAATGACGGGTTGGGGCAGTTTAATCATCCAGGGAGAGAGCTTGACTATTTCAACAGATTAAAGCTTGAACCTCATGTTCGCTCCCACATGTTCGGAATTGAAACAGGGAACAAAGGAACGGGAAACAACAATGGTGAGTTTATACCCTATTTCATAAAGGGTCTTGACAATGGTTGGCATCTCGCCCCTGTCTGTAATCAGGACAATCACTCACTTGATATGAATTCCCACAGAACAGTTTATGTCGGCGAAGAATTGACAAGGGACCATCTTTTGGATGCGATGCGGTCAAGGAGACTTTATTCAAGTGATGATCCCGATATAAAAATTGTTTTTAAGCTTGATGAACACTGGATGGGCTCTCATGTTCATGTTGAAGATGGCAATGTCCGTTTTTCCGTTAAAGTAATGGACAATGAACCGGTGCTGAAAATGGAGCTGATAACCAACAATGGTCTTGTAATTGCCGAAATGGAGCCGGGAGAAGATGACGATCCGATGAATTTATTCTGGTTTCCCGAAGTATTTGTTATGCAGGATTCCTATTTTTTCCTTAAAGTGACATCAGAAGATATTTATGATGATGAAAGAAATGACATTCAGATAGCACTTACCGCGCCGATTTGGATATACAGATAAAATTCTTAAAACGGTTTTCTTTTGTTTGTGGAAGCTCCTATGCCGATTCCGCCTCCGATGATCACATCTCCGCTGATCCCGTATTTGAAAAACACTTTTCCGGTTATAACTGACAGCCACTCTATCCCCAGGTCAGTGGAAATATTGAAGGTGTTTTCATTGTAGTCATTATCTATAAGTCCGGTTTTTTTGGATTCGTGGTTTGCAACAGCCATCCATCCGCCGCTGACGGTCAGGAACACCCCTGTCTGGTGTTTTGCAGATTCAAGGAGAAAATATCGGAACCCCGCATTAAAGCTTTTAAATCCGAGCTGCAGGTCTTTTTTAATGCCTGCGGACAATGTATCTTTTAAGCTTGCATGGCTTTCTGCCACCTTTATTCTGCTACCGGTTGCAAACTTTAAATTAAAAATCATGGCAAAAGGTCCGTATTTTGGACCCGCTTCAAAATAGTAATACCAGCCGTTATCGTTAACGGAGCTGTTCTTTATTCTGTAAAGATGGTATCCTCCTCCTCCTACACTGAAATTAATTCCCCATTCCCATCGATATCCCGTGATTTCCTCATATCTTGATCTCGGAACCATTTTTTCTTTACCGGTTTCTTTTTTCGGCGGAGTTTTTACCGCTGCCACAAAAATTTCTGTAACTTCTCTTTCAATTAGAGCAAGTTCTTCTTTCTGTTCAGCATATTCACCCGAAATTGATTTGATGACAACTTCTCTGCTGCATAATGGAATTTTAAATGTGCCGGGAGCAACACCTACCTTATTTCCATCAACGATCACATTGCCTTTGAGATCGTTTTCCCGGTCATCTTTTATTCTGACTCTTATGGCAGACTCTTTTTCCCTGAGTTCAAGGTCGATCGTTCTGGCATCTCCTCTTTCTATGAAGAACTTTTCTCCTGCAGGATGAAAACATCTGTCATAAGTTTCAACTTGGTGAGGTCCCGGATTAACCACCCTTTTTTCTACGGGGGTTTTTCCTATTTTCTGTCCGTTAAGAACAACATCAACCGGAACTTTGGAATTTATAGAAACCCATCCGAAGTTGGGCTCAAGAGCATAGTTTATTTCACCGCTTTCTTTGATTGTTTCCACTTTAATTTTGGGAAGATAATTTTCCTTCTGCATTGAAACTTCGTATTCACCCTCTTTTACCATTCTGGAGCAAGGGGTTTTCTGACAAAGGATTCTGCCGTTAAGAAGAACGACCGCTTCCGGAGGATCACTTGAAAACTTAACTATGGTTCCTGTTTCATCTCCGGGATCCCATGGTTCAACATCGGTTCCGATAGGTCCCTCTTTAAAAGCGGGTCTTCTTGTTACTGTAAGTTTATTTACAACTTCTTCGACTGAATCACTTAAACCCTCCATGTCTCCGCAGGTAAAATCGGAAAAAGCACCTTTCCCTTTTTCGATCATTTTTGTAGTAAGGTTTATTAGTTCGGCTGTAAATGTGCATCTTTGTCCAAGCTTTGTTATTCTGGAACGATATATGAAATTTGCGGAAAGTTCTCTGCCGAGCTGAATTTGACAACTTGGATCAACACAGATCTTATGGGAAGCGATTCTTCCTTCCCGGACCATACGGTCCAGTTGAGTCCGTTGTCTTGTCATATCAATGATGTTCAGTTTTCCAGTCAGCCTGCTGTAAAAAAACAGCGTAACTTCATTTTTTTCCTTATCGCTTAAAGTTCCCGATTCATCAATTATGTCCATAACGGCAATTCGTTCTGAATTGACAGCCTGCCCGGAAAGAAAGCTTCCAAAGATCAGAAAAAGAAAAAAAGTTAAAGTTCGCATAGCCCACCCGAAACAGTTTCAACAGAATATTATCCGATATTTGAAATAGATTCAATTTTTATCTTTCAGTTCCGGAGAGTCTATGTGAAATTAAAGCTTTATTTTCTTAACCGTCTGTGATACAATTTCAATGCTTTGCAGTTAATATGAGGTGGCAGTGAAAGATGTTATTTTTTAAATCAGGGTTCTGGTTTTTATTAATTATTCTTACGGTTTTATGCTGTAATGAAAATGGCGGAGATAATGGAGCCGGAGATTCCGGCATGAAAAGCACACCTCCGCCGAAACCGTTGATAAAAGCAAGTTTCAACTATACTTTCGGTGGTCCCGCTTCATATAGAAGTATTAGAGACAGGGTGTCTATTGACCTTGAAAACACATGTGTTTCCGACCCGTCCGATCCATTGAAGTGTATGTCCGGCTGGGAAGAGAATTACTATATCCAGTATAAATGGGATATGGTAGAATCACCCACACCTTTACAGGAAGAGTCTCAACTCAGACTTCCTTATACTTCTGGTCAGCCGGGACAGTGGTTGGAAGATTTGCCTAGTGACCAAAACCCCAAAAGAGCAGAGTTCATTGGATTTAAAGTTACCCCGGCAAGGACAAATGAACCTAATCCCGATTTCAGTGAATCTAAATGCAGTGAATGTGGAAAAGAGCCGACAGATGACACGGATGAATTTTTTATAAATAAGTTGTCAGAGTTTTTCCTTTGCAGTCAAAAATATTGCGAAAAGAATATATCCCATTTTTATAAGATAACCGTGCAGGCAGAAACTGTTGATAAAGAAAGCGGTCTTTTAAGTGAAACGGCTGAACTTATAATAATCCCTAAGATAATTCCGCAAGCCCGTGTAGTTGCCCAGTTGACATGGGAACAGGGTTACAGGACAAAATCAGAGATGGATGAAAGAAAGGAGGGAACAAGAGTTGACCTTGACCTTCACCTTATTAAGGGGAAAAGCCTCGAAGCAGTAGAAAGAAATTTTTCAAATCCTGACGGACTTATGTGTACGAAACAGCAGCACTATGGAATGAATGTTGACTGCACAGATCCGATGTATGAAGTTTTCTGCCGTCATGATGACTGTTCGTGGGCTGATTCGGGAATGGGATGTTCTACCATGCCACCCCCGGAATCAATTGCATGGAATGCTTCTCTGGACAGAGACAATACTTGGGGTGGTGGGAACTATGAGGTTCCTGAAACCATAGGTCTTGGTCTTATTGATGAAACTGGTCCTAAACCGATAATTGATGACGAATATCTTGTGGTGGTAAATTATCCATTATGCGAAACAATTTCTAAAGACAACATAAGCAATTGTTGCCCTGACGGCGAAGTTGACGATGAGGGGAAAACTTGTACAGGGGAAGCATATAATGTTAATGCAAGAGTTGACATAATAATTGACGGGTATGATGCCCCCAGAGCGGGTGACAACTATCCTGATTCTACTAAGAATTTCGTCATTAAGCCGGATGAATGGAAAGTTATAGCCACAATCAAATGGGATAACTCTCTGCCATCTTCTGCAATTTTTCCGGATCATGAAGGAAATGCCATCGTGACAGACATTGCCGAGCCTGAGCATGAAATTGAAACAGATGCTCAGTCTTATAAAACCTGTAAATTCAATATCACACATTGTGAACTTGTTCCAATATGGGACAAAGAAGCGTACTACAATTTTGTTGAAAGACCACTGGTTCCGGGGGACAATAACAGCCCGCCTATCGGAGAATGTTACTGACCCATATCCTTTTAGATGGTTTGTTTAATAAGATTCAATTTTTATTACGGGAACCTGTCAATGTTCAAAGAGAGCAAATAGACAACTTCGCAGGCTCCTCCACCTGTATCGGTACGGGTCATACTCGAATTCCATGTAAAACTCCCGTCTTTCTTTGAAGCATCCACAAGGTATCCCTCAAAGCTGATGATGTCACCTTTTGAAATTGATTTTAAAGTTTTCTCAATTTGTTTATTTGAAGGAATCATGTGCATATTTGCACTGTTATGTTCAATTTTCTCGCGTGGAATAGGAAAAGAATTTCCTTTTGTTTTCCAATAATAAAATCTGGTTCTCTGACTGATTTTCAGTTCATCTATTACAC
>SLGQ01000151.1 GCA_007136595.1 Candidatus Sumerlaeota bacterium
AATTTCAAGAACTTTTTCGAGAGGAAGCTCTGTTGCATCACTAACATCAGAAGGACTCAATCCCATAAGAAGAAGTTTTCTGCAGGTTTCCAAAGCTTTAAAGAAAGCACCTTCTTGTCTTCCTTTCTGGATGCCTTTCTCAATACCTTCCTGTCTAAGTCTGTCAGCGAGTGAAATCATTTTAACCTCGACATCTCTGTCAACATTAACTTCATCTCTCATTATACGCATGAACTCCTCCTTTTCAAGTCCTAAAACAATAGAAAGTTTTAATGAAAAATTGGTCGTGCGGGCTCGGTTTCATATCGCCTCCAATTTAGGAATAATAGAAAAAAGAATATCGTAAGTCAAATAAAAATTTGATAAAAAATCAAGTTTGCAATTAATTTGTTATCTGTTAAAATCAGAAAGAACTTTTGAAAGATGTTTTTTATCTTTTATCAGCAGAACTCACCGCAGACAGTTCTTTATCTGGTCAGTGAATGCTTCAAGGCGGTTTACATTGTGGGTTGATTTGAGTCCTTCATAGATTATGGAGCATATAGGGATTTCGTCCATATCTTTTTTCATTGATCCTGAAAGTGCCGACACAACATTTCCAAGCATACAGTTGTGGCACATTACATTGATTATTCCGTCTGCTCCGCCATCTTTGAATTCTTCGATTCTCGATATATTTGATGCAAGGGCTCTGTCTATCCAGAAGTTAATATATTTTTCTGTGCATTTGTATATGTCTTTAAAGGGTCTTTCCTGCGGTGTGGCAATGTTATCAGGAAAATATTTGTCAATTCTGTTACGCCATTTTTTTACTCCGGGAGAATACGATTTCATCAGCATTCCTGAAACGGGTTTCCCTTTTTTGATGAATTCAAGGTGCATCTGCTCAATTCCAAGAAATGTAATGTCTATCATTGATGCGGAAGTCCATACTTCAAACCCCATTTCATTCAACCTTTGGTAAAGATTGTTGTTTGAATGGCAGTTGACTCTGGTATAGGCATCTCCGATTATGCCAATTTTCGGTCTTGAGCTTTTATTTTCTGAAAGGGGAACAGCTTTGAATTTATCCACGCATTCTTCAAGAGTTTTGAAAAACCTGTTTTCTGCAAGTCCTTTTTCGATTTCAAGAAGTATTTCACGGTAAACTTTGTCAACAGAGCCTTTTTCAGCTTCATAAGGCTCAATTTCAGTTTTCCACTTAAAAAAACGGTCAATCGAATAAATTCCGTGCCCCATCCTCAGTTGGTAAGACACTCCCAGCTTTTTCATATTTGTCGGATCAGTTATGTTCATTACTGTTACATCTGCAAGTCCTGCCCGCTCCAGGATTAAATGCAATGCAAGAGGATACTGGGGAAGAAGACACGGTCCGAAATATGAAGGTCCGAAATAACATGCTTCTTTTGCAACAAAACCGGGTTGTTTCGCTGCTTTTAGCAAATCTCCGGTAAATGAAATGAAAGGGTGACACTCTCTGCCGTGTGCATATTTCATCCCCAGATTCCAACTTTCTTCATCAGTTGGTGGAAGCATTACCGTTTTACATTTTGAGCCTTTTAAAGCTCCCGTTATTGCATAGGCATGATCCATGAAAGATGGAACATAGTAAGTATATTTTTTTACGGACATTCTCGGTTTTGAAGGATCTTTCCCCTCAACTTTTTTCACCTTTCTTTCCGTAATTTTAAAATTTCTTGAAAATGCCTCAAGCCTTGTTACAAGCCCGGCTTCCGCCTGATGGTCATCAAGCTCAATTATAATGTGGGGAACATCTTTAAGTTCGTATTCGAGATACTGGTCAATGAAAGCATCGGGACCGCAACCGAAATTGGTTACAATTACAGCTCCCAGATTTTTATTGTGTTTCAGAGATCTTGCAGATTGGACAAGTTTTCTTCCGTAACCCCATCTTATTCTTGACCACAGCTCCGGCATCGGCTCGTTTTCAGGCTCTATGAAATCAAAAGGGATGGGGATAATATCAAGTTCTTTAAGTTTTCTTGCTATATCAAGATTTACATATCTGTCACCGGTATTGTAAGGGCGACCTATGAGAACGGCACCTCTTTTATTGGATTGCTCAAGTTTTTTTATTATTTTCTTTCCTTCTTCGATACAATTTTTTCTGAAAGTATCTTGTGCCGCAAGAGCGGAATCTGCCGCTTTTTTAATTTCATCTTTATTTATACCAAGCTGTTTTGCAGTCTCTTTTACCCAGTAAGAATACTCTCCGTCAACCGGATATTCACAAGTCATAACATTTATTTCATCTTTCATCGTGGCTTTGAGAATGTATGGAATTGACTGTGTATAAGGACAGGCATAGCGGGGTTTTTTCTCATTTTCAGGTTTAAAAAGCCTTAAATGGGGAACAAAGATATTTTTAATGTTTTTTGTTTTCAGACTTTCTATGTGACCATATAGAACTTTTACCGGATAACAAAATTCTCCTGGAACATTAATAAGCCCTGATTTTACTATCTTTTTCGTTGTTTTGTCTGACAAGATGACTTTGTATCCAAGTTTTGTAAAAAATGTTTTCCAGAACGGAAAATAGTCATATATCGTTAAAGAAAAAGGGATACCTATTTCACCGCGGGGTGAATCCCCCTCTTTTGTTTCACAGCTTTTAAAAAGAAGTTCCTCTCTTGTCTTAAAAGGATCGTCCGGTAAAATTGCAGAAGATATTCCTTTTTCATACCTTCCGCATATACTTCCAAAAAAAGTTGTTTCTCTGTTTTCAACGGTTATTTTCCTCACTTCACACAGATTTTCACAAGTATTGCAGACAAATGATTCTGTTTTTGCATTTATTTCCAGCAAACTTAATGAAAAACCGCAACCGGTATTCCCCTGTTCAACTTCATCAAATGCAGTAAAAGCGGCTCCAAGTGCCCCCGAAACTTCAGGGTAGGGGTGTATTTTTACCGGTTTCCCCGTAAGGTTTTCAAAAACCGCATGAAGAGCACTGTTTTTTGCAACACCTCCCTGAAAAATAATATTTTCTCCTACAGTTGTTGATCCCGCTACTTTTTCAAGATAATTTTCAGCAACAGAATATGCAAGTCCCGCACAAAGATCTTCTTTTTTTGCTCCTCTTTGAATATGATGGACAAGATCGGAATCCATAAAAACAGTGCATCTGCTTCCGAGTCTTACCGGATTTTCCGATTTAAAAGCCATATCTGAAAAATCATTTCTGATATTTATGCCAAGTCTTCCTGCCTGTTCTTCAAGAAAAGACCCTGTTCCTGCCGCACAAGCCCTGTTCATTTTAAAAGCTTTTATTTTTCCATCCGACATTTTTATGAATTTTGAATCCTGTCCGCCAATCTCAATTATGGTGTCGGTATCCGGAAAAAATTTTGCCGAAGAAATTGATTGCGCAGAAATTTCATCCATTACTGTTCCGCAGCCGAAAAGGGCTTTTGCGAGGTGTCTTCCTGAGCCGGTATAAGCAATGTGAGTTATTCCAATATTTTTCTTTGACAGTTTTTTTAATTCATCAACAAGTTTTTTTATTGCTTCTACCGGTCTTCCGGCAGTTGGAAGATAGGTTGATGCGACAAGTCTCTGTCTGGAATCAATTATCACCCCTTTTGTGCTCACCGAACCTACATCTATTCCCATAAAAAGGTGTCCTGCCGCATTATCGATCCCGACAGGTTCCGGTGATTTTGGAAACATTGAAAATTTAAGAACGGGTAAATCCGATGACGCTTCGGGAGCTGCGGAAGCATTTTTGAAAAATTCAATAAGCTCTTTAATTTTTAAAGATTTCTCAAGAGGGTTTTCCAAAGCGGTCAAAGCTGAACCGTGAGCACCAGTTACAGAGTGATCTGAAGGTATTATGAAATCTTTGTCTTCAATATCAAGGATCTCTTTAAATGCTCTGGCAACACCTTTGTTCGCCGCAACACCTCCCTGAAAAACTATCGGAAGCTGAGGTTTTCTCCCTTTGCAAATTGCCGCAATATAGTTTCTTACAAGTGCAAAACACAAACCTGCCGCTATTTCATCAGTAGGAACAGCTTTCTGCTGAAGATGGATCATATCTGATTTTGCAAAAACTGAACATCTCCCTGCAATACTTGGGACAGCCCTTGCATTAAAAGCCATTTTGCTCAGTTCTTCTATCGTAATTCCAAGCCTTTGAGCCTGCTGATCGAGGAAGGCTCCTGTTCCTGCTGCACAAAGTTCATTGAAAGTGTGATCCTTGAGGTAATATTTTCCATCATCGGTTTTTCCTGTCTCAATGTATTTTGAATCCTGACCACCTATTTCAAAGACAGTCTTGACTTCCGGATGGAGTGTCCAGGCTGCTTTTGCATGGGCAACGATCTCATTTATTGTTCCGAAATTTACAACTTCAGCGACCAGTTCTTTTCCTGAACCTGTTATTACAGCACCTGAAAAAGAAATATCCCCAAGTTCACCCTCTATCTCAATAAATAAATTCTTCAGCGTATTTAACGGATTTCCATTGTTCCTTAAATATTTTTTGAAAAGGACCTTTTGACATTCATCCAATATGACACAATTAAGACTCACTGATCCCAGATCAAGCCCCAGAAAGAGCTTTGTATTTGACTCATTAGACATTGTTTTCTCCAACCACAATAACCCCCGACCCGAAAAAAATATATTATGTATTTAAGAATGTATGTCAAATAGATATTGAACAGAAAAAAAACAAACTCTTCAAACAATTGTTGAAATTAAAATCGTTTATGATAGCATATAGCGGAGTTTTTTTTTGGAGGAAAAAATGATCAGACCTGAAAATTCAATTTTCTTTACAGACATGGTGGCTGACGATTCAACGATATTTGAGATGGATTTCCTTAAGGCTCTGGAATATCTGCAAGTTAAGGACAGAAAAACTGTGCGTCCAATGGATGTTTAT
>SLGQ01000358.1 GCA_007136595.1 Candidatus Sumerlaeota bacterium
ATTCGTTTATAAATGACGCTGAGCTTTTTGAGCTTGCAAAAAAGGTTCTTTGTTCTGCCGATATGAATACGAACACTCTTAAAAACTTTATCCGCTATCTCAGAGAAATAAAGCTTCGGGATAAGATAAGTTATGGGGAGATCTGTGAAAAAATATCTATGCAGGAAATTCTTGGAAATAATGAAATAACTGAAAAAACAAAAGGGGAGCGGATAGTAAATGCTTTATATAATTTGCGGTATCCAAAGTGGAGTGCAAAACAGACTGAATTTACTAAACTCCGTAATCAATTCAGGGCACTTACAGGGGGCGAAATAATATTTCCCGAATTTGCAGAGGGAAACAGCTATAAAATATCTTTCACTATCAAAAACAGTTCCGATATAGAAAAGATTTTTGAAACTATCTCCAAAGGGAAAGAAATAATGGAAAAATCCCTTGATAAGATCAAGGAATAGTTCAAACCCGGAAAAGTTGTGGTCTCAACATATTTCAGAACACGATCTCTAAGCAGTTTTTTGTTTGACTAAAAAAAATATTTCTGCTACCTTTAACAGGTTCGTTATTAAAAATTTTAAGGAGAAGCGGCCATGAGTTTTTCAACAATTGTAAAAACTGCGATAGTTGTATTGATTCTTTATGCCGGATGGGAGGTTACAAAACCATTCATTGACAGGTATGTTCTTACAAAAGAAGTTGAAAATATTGCAACTTATGCCACAGTAAACACTCGGGAGCGGGCAGAAAAAGAATTTGTTTCGAGAGTTACAAACAAAGGGGGGGTTAAGGATAAAATAGTCAACAGCCCTATAATCATAGAAAAAAATGAACACAATAATACAGCCACTGCGATATTGAAGTATAAGGACAAGATCGAAATATTCGGTTTTCTTATAAAAGAGTATGAGTTCCACATTGAACACACCGCTGCAAGAGTGGATAAAAAATTCTGACAGGTTTGTAATTTGAAGCTTCTTGTAAAAAACGGCACTTTAATAAACCCCCTTAAAAATGAAAAGAAAAAAACATCAATTTTGATCGAAAACGGGAAAATAATAGAAATTGCTGATTTTATTGATGAATATAGTGCAAATGGGCAACTTGGCATAATTGATGCTCAGGGATTGTATGTTGCTCCCGGATTTATCGATATTCATGTCCATTTCAGAGATCCCGGTTTTGAATGGAAAGAAGATATTTTTACCGGACTTGAAGCGGCAGCGGCAGGTGGATACACCTCTGTTTGCACAATGCCTAACACAAACCCGGTTGCCGACAATGTTGAAACGGTAAAGTATATGGTTGAAAAAGGGGCAAGAGGTAACGGAGTTAAGCTCTATCCCGTATGCTCTGCCACAGCAGGATTAAAAGGGGAAGAACTTGTATCTTTTGAAGAACTTAAATCAAACGGTGCTGTCGCTTTCAGCGATGACGGAAAACCGGTATATAACACTGAGCTTTTAAAAAAAGCTATGGAAACTGCCGCCTTGTCGGGAATGAAATATATTTCGCACAGTGAAGACCCTTTTCTTGCGGAAGGTGGCTGCATGAATGACGGAAAACAGTCAAAAGATATGGGGCTTAAAGGTATTCCGGTTGTAGGGGAAGCATCTCAAGTTGCAAGAGACTGCATGCTGGCGGAGTATCTTGGTCTGCCGATCCATATTGCCCATGTAAGTTGTGCAATGTCTGTTGATATTATAAAGTATTTTAAAGAGAGAGGTGTTGAAGTTACGGCTGAAACCGCTCCTCATTATCTTGTATTGACCGATGGATATGTGAAAAATTTCGGAACAAATGCGAAAATGAATCCCCCTTTGAGAGAAGAGAAGGATAGACTCGCATTAATAGAAGGGATAAAAAACGGTGTAATAGACTGTCTTGCTACAGACCATGCTCCCCACCACACAGATGAAAAAAAAGGTGATATGAATAGTGCTCCATTTGGAATAATAGGTCTTGAAACAGCTTTTCCTGTCATGATGAAGTTATATCATGAAGGTGTTTTTTCTCTGGATAAGATCGTTGAGCTTTTTGTAAAAGGATATTCCATAATGGGAGTTGAAGGGGGAGTTGTTGAAGTTGGAATGCCGGCAGACTTGACAATATTTGACATAGAAAAGGAGTGGGTGATCGACAGTGAAAAATTCAGATCAAAAGCCCGCAATACCCCTTTTCACGGGCTTAATGTCAAAGGAGCTGTCATTCATACCGTATGCAGAGGCAAGGTCATAAATTCGGGGAGTTATTAATGTCCGCTATAAAAACAAAGGTTTATTCTTCATTTAATGAGGCTGAAGCCGGAATGTTGCACGAGTTTAAAAAAGAAGCTTTTTACTTTACCGGTGAAGAGTTGCAGAACTACAATTTCTGGCAGCAATTTCTGAACCTTTTCTTTATTTATCATTACAATGTCGGTAATGGGAAAACTCCTGCCATTGTGCGGGAGCTTGAGCCTGCTTCGATCAAGTTCTTCGTTCCTTCCGTTTTTTCCAAGTATAAAGGAGAAGACTTTTTTATTGAAGAAAAAATGATCTTAGCCGAAGATGAGGAAAATACCCTTTCATGGTACAAAGACAAAGAATGTATTTTGTCGTTTTTTCATGAAAAAGAGGATGGTTGCCATTTTGTTGAAAGTCAGTCATCATTGCTGGTGTCAAAAAGCGGGATGAGTTTTTATAAAACTCTCAGAACTATGATGAAAGAGGAAAATGTTTTTCCCTCACATCCCTATCTTTTATTTTTGCTGACACTCCTTATGATAAAAAAAGAAAGGTTCTCAAGTTCCAAGTTGTATGACCCTTTTAAAATTGAAGAAATTGAAAAGCTCCATCTCCACTATGAACAAAAATTTGCTCAGATCATTATCTGATAACACCCTTAATTCAATTATTTCAGATCTTGAAAAATTATTTGAAGATGGGAGATGTTGTCCTCAAATGTGTAATGCTCCGGCAAAAAGACCTTGCGGAGCACCGGAAGAGGGGATAAAAGTTGCCAGTTTCGCTGTTCATGATGGAGAGGAACCGCCTGTCAGCGGCTGGAACGGGGCAGGGAACATCTTTTTTTCAGGGTGTGGAACAAGATGCATATTTTGTCAAAACTGGCCCATAAGTCATGAAAATAACGGAAGAGTTTACACGATTGACGAGTTCTGTGAAAAAATAACAAAACTTCTCGACAGGAAAGTTCACAACATTAACCTTGTAACGGGCGACCACTTTTTAGGAAAAGTATTGAAATCTTTTTCTAAAATAAAAGAGTCGATAAATGTTCCGCTTATTTACAATTGCAGCGGATGTCACAATGAAGAGCTCTTTGATGCTGTTTTGAAAACTATGGATATTCTCCTTTTTGATGTTAAATATTGCGACAACTCTCTTTCTGCACGGTACAGTGAGATAAAAGACTATACCGGACCTAACCTCAAATGTCTTGAAATGCTTCTTGATGCAGAGATCCCCTGGATAGAAAATGATGTAGGACTCCTTCGGAGAGGTTTGATAATAAGGCATCTTGTCGTCCCCGGGCAGATCGAAAATTCTCTGAAAGTTGTTGAGCTGCTCAATCATTATAAAAAAAGAGGTCTTGAGTTCAAACTGAGTTTAATGAGTCAGTATTTTCCTGCATATAAAGCATTAGAGTTAGAAGAACTTAACAGAAAAGTTGATCCGGCTGACTACCGCAAGATAGTCAAAAAAGTTGAAAAATATGAAATCGAAGGATGGATACAGGATCTTTGTTAAGTTTTAATTGGAAAACAATACTTGAAATAGATAGTAAACTTAATATAATTAAGTGACTTGATCAGGAGGAGGGCGTGATGTTAGGTTTTATTAAAAAGTCGCTTTTGTGGATAGTTAGTGGAACGGCTTCTGTTTTACTGACTGCATGTTACGGTGTTATGTCAGTGGCAGATTGTTTTAACAAGAAGATAACTGTTGTTGATTCTGCCGGTAATCCGATAGAAGGTCTTGAAATAACTTTTTCTGACAGTTCTGGAAATATTGATGTTACTTACTCTGATAAAGATGGAGAAGCCGATATGTTTTTCTGTACTTACAGTCAGGAAGTTAAAGTAACTGTTGTTGATGTTGACGGAAAAAAGAACGGAGAATTCAAAGAAAAGGAACTTTATGTTTCTCCTGAAGACAATTCAAGGGAGATAATAATGGAATCTGTTGAATGATCCTTAAATTGAGGGAAAAGGCGTGGGAATTTTACCGCAATATCGAACAGAAAGAACACAATCTCCAATATCTTTTTCTTGAGATCACAAAAAAGTGTAACTTGAACTGTCTTCACTGTGGTTCTGACTGCAAAGCAGATCACTTTGCTCCTGAACTTACAACTGAAAGCTGGTTGAAAATAGTTGATTATGTGAAAACTCATTTCGGCACAGATGTCGTTTTCGTTATTTCAGGCGGAGAGCCGTTAACTCATCCGGGGATATTTACAATAGGCAGACACATAACTGATTCAGGAATGAAGTGGGGGATGGTGACAAATGGAATGGCACTTGATGAAAAATGTGTGGACAACCTTGTTAATTCAGGCATTTACAGTATCACATTAAGTGTTGACGGAACAGAATCATCTCACAATCATTTAAGAAACAGCTCAATGGCTTTTAAATGTGTTCAAAAAGCATTGAAGCTGATAGGACAATCACCGATAGAGATGAAAGATGTTGTAACTTGCATCTATCCTGAAAATCTTCATGAGCTTGATCAAATTGCAGATATTTTGATAAATTATAAAATTCCGGCATGGCGGCTTTTCAGGATATTTCCAAATGGAAGAGCAAAAAACAATCAGGAACTTTATCTTTCACTTGAAAACACTCATAAAATGATAGAGTGGATAGCTGCTAACAGAAAGCATTATA
>SLGQ01000103.1 GCA_007136595.1 Candidatus Sumerlaeota bacterium
GATGGCTGGAACGATGACACTTCAAAACAAGCCAATAGAGTAATAGTCAAAGGAGCAGAAATCTTGCAACGAACCACCGAAAGATTAACAGGCACGGGGACAGTTTTTTATTTAACAAGAAATTTTCCGAGATCTCTGCCGCCTCTGGCAAATGATTGTCCTATACGGTAGCCGGCATCAAAGTCAAATCCCATTGCACCTACTCCCTGAAGACGATTCATTTCATAAACTACAAGCGGATTGTTCATGTCACCGGTTTTGTATATTTCAATAGTCATGCTTACTTCAGCGTTTCTTCTTGAAATACCGATATTCCAGCCCGGCTCGATAAATGTTACATGAACCATCATTGTAAGAGGAGCATCATTGAAGTCTGTACCTGCGAATACTCCTTTTTTGCCAGTCTGATCGTTCATAAGTTTTATGAACTGATGTTCAAAAACAGAATCTTTCTGTTCTTCCCATTTAACTCTCCACTCATCCCCTTTTCCGGGCTCTTTTTCATCAATTTCCGCCATTCTATTTTCAATATATTCCGCTTCAGTTGCAAATTTTCCAACTCTGACCGCTGAATAATCAAATTTTACAAGGATTTTATCTGTTCCCTGCATAAAACTGCGGGTGTTATCACCCTCTTTGTATTTTACGGTAGAACCGCAAGAGATAAGAAACATTGAAACCATAACAACAAAAGCAACCGTCATCTTTTTCATGGAAACCTCCTTTAAATGAGTCACATTGACGATTGAAGATTAGACTTTAATAAAAAGAAGTCAAGAAATAATAACAAAGTGGATTTGTTTTTTTCATTTGCTATAATGAACTGTTTTTTTATCGGAGAGGTGGAAATGTTTCCGGCAGGAAAAGCAGTTGATTCAAGAGCGGTAGATCAAAGAGCGGTTGAAAAGGGCATCCCTTCTTTGATACTTATGGAAAACGCCGCCTTTTCACTTTATTTGGAAGTTATAAAAGTTATCGCTTCCTTCAAACCTGAAAAAATAGTAGCTTTTGCAGGCAAAGGTGGCAACGGGGGAGACAGCTTTGCTTTGCTCCGCATTTTAAAAGACCGAGGCTGTGATATCCCCATGCAAATAATTCCCCTCTTTCCCATCACCCATCACCCGTCACTCGTCACGGGAGACACCCTCAAAAATTTCCAAATGCTTCCTGAGTCAGTTGAAATAACCACAATGGAAAATATTTCAGGAAAAGTTTTGATAATTGATGGAATGATAGGGACAGGTCTTCAAAGCAACCTCAAAGGTGATGTAGAAAAAGCAGTCCACTTTATAAACGATTATAGTGATAAGCATGTTGCTGCAATAGACATTCCGACAGGTCTCAACAGTGATAACGGAAGAATTATGGGTTGTGCCGTAAAAGCTGATCTTACAGTTACAATGGGAATCTATAAAACAGGGCTTTTTGCTGAAAAAGGACCTTCTATTTGCGGAAAAACAGTTCTTGGGCACATAAGTGCAAATGACGGAAACACTCAAAATTCACATTATTTTGTAGAAGACGATCTTGAGTTGCAACACAAAGAAACTGCTGTTGACAGCTACAAAAATGTTAATGGACATCTTCTTGTTATCGGCGGGCATATTGAAAAACTGGGTGCTTCAATAATTGCGGCGGAATCTTTCATGGCAAGTGGCGGTGGACTTGTTACTGCGGCATTAAAAAAAGAACTGTATCCCGATATCGCCGGTGCAATGATAGGGATGATGCTTACAGATATTGATGAAATTGAAAACTCTTTAAAAAAGTATGACTCTATTGTAATTGGCCCGGGTCTTACAGAATGGCCCTTTAAAAAGGTTGATGTTTTAAAAAACTACAGCGGGAATATAATTGCCGATGCAGGAATGTTCGACCTTATGAAAAATCATCCCGGAATAGTTGATTCTTTGAGAAACCGCAAAGTTGTTTTCACCCCTCATCCCGGTGAACTTGCAAGGTTTCTTGATACAGACAGAAATGAACCCTGGATAGACCAGATTGAAAGGTTTCCGCTTGAAGAAAATCATATTCTTGTAGCAAAAAGCCACGCTCCTTTTATACGGTCACGAAATAAAACTGTCATAGTTCCACACGGAGCCAAAGCTCTGGCATTTGGAGGAACAGGTGATGCTCTTGCAGGAATTCTTGCATTTGAAACTTTCCGGCATGGGCTTGAACAAGGTGCTTTAAGAGCTGTATTAAAACACCGGGCAGCCGGGATAGAGCTTGAAAATCAATATTCCGACACATATCACTGTATTGAAAAACTTATTGAATTAATTGGGAGAATCCATTGATACTAGACATATTAAGCGAAGACCAAACTAAGCAGTTCGCTCAGGTAATTGCCGGGAATCTCAAAGGGGGACACCTTATAACACTTGATGGTGATCTGGGTGCCGGAAAAACTTTTTTTACCGGAGCATTATGCGAAGCAATGGGAATTGACCGCAAACTTGTATGCAGCCCCACTTATACAATAATGAGGAAGATAAAAGGGAAATTATTTGATGTTTACCACTGGGACTTTTATCGTATTTCTTCTATCGATGAACTTGCTGCAACCGATTTTTTTGAACTGCTGAACGACAAAAACAGTATAAACATAATAGAATGGGCATCACTTTTAAAAGAGAGTTGGGACAACTATTATCCAAGGATAGAAATTGAGATCGAAATAGGGGAAAAAGATGAACAGCGAAGGATCAGAACCGAAATCAAATCCTGAAGAAGAAAGCATTTTTAATCGTCCGAGGAAAAAACTGAAACTTGCTGAATTTAAAAACAAACCTGAAGAAACTGAAGCACCACCACCCCCTCCCCCAACCCGGACAGAAAAAACCCCTCCTCCGGTTGACGAAAAAAATGAAGATGAAGAAAAGAAAGAAAAGATAAAGGAAGAAAAAAGAATTAAAAGAGAACTTCGAAAGAAAAACAGCCCGCAATTGATATCAATTAAAGAAACTTTCAAATATATGAAAGGGAACAGCAAACTTCTTTTATTTTCAATGACAGTTGCACTTATCATGATATTCGTTTCAATCTTTTTGTATCACGGCATTTTTTCTTTCATGAAAAACTTAACAGCTCCATTTTATTCAATTCCTCCGATAACAGAGGAGTTTTTCGATTATTTCCACTATGCGGGGTGGGTGGTTTTCAAGTTTTTCTTTCAAGCATCAATTACAATTTTTGTTTTTTATGTAACTTTCCTTATCAGTTATCTTTTGTGTGCTCCTTTATACAGTTTTTTAAGTTATGTTTCTGAAAATGTTTTTCTTGGAAAACCCGAAGAAGAAAACGATTTTGATATCAGTTTTGTCGGCGAAGATTATTTTCAGGCTGTCAAGATCTCAGGAATTTCAATAGCGGCATCTTTTTATCTGTTTTTTGTAAATTTTGTTCCGGTAATTGGACAAATATTGGTTTTTGCAGCATATCCTCTTTTAAACACACTTCTTATTACAGATTTTTCTGCTGCGAGAAAAGATTGGTCAATAGTTTCAAGAATTTTATGGATGAAAGAAAACCCGGTTCCTGTACTTATGATCGGATGTTCTTTGACCATTGTATCAATAATCCCGCAGTTAAATAACATTGCGGCAGCTTTACTGATCCCTTTTTTGATAGTTTTCAGCTCTTTAAACATCATTTCAATTGAAAAACATAAAGAAAAAATGGAAAACAATGCAGAGTCAGCCTGACGAAGTTTCCGGAATTTATATTCACACCCCTTTTTGCAGAAAAAAATGCAGTTACTGTGATTTCTACAGTGAAGAAACAGGAACTGAAGAACTTATAACAAAATATGTTGATACCGTAGTAACAGAGCTTCAAAACAGATGGATTGAGATTTCAGACTCAAAAACGGTATCGGTTTACATAGGTGGGGGATCACCTTCATTGCTGAATGAAAAAAGTTTTGAAACTATCCACAGTTTTTTAAAAGACAAAAAGCTGTTTGACAGCTATATTGAATTTACAGTAGAGCTTAATCCGGGAGATATTAATGAAAAGCTGATCGAAACTTTGAAAAATTCCGGAGTTAACAGAATAAGTTTGGGTGTACAATCTTATGATGATGATGTTTTAAATGAAATGGGTCGGACATCAAAGAAAAAAGATATTGATAACGCTCTTTTTTTGATAGACAGAAGTTTTGATAACTACTCTATTGACATCATATACGGCATAGGAAAAAACAGAGACTTGACAAATGAATTGAGACATCTTTTTGATCTGTCATCACCGTCACATTTGTCTGCTTATTCATACACAGTTCCTGATAAACCTGGGTGTCCTGCTCCATTAAGTGAAGACGATGTTTTTAAACATGAGTCTGAAATTAAAGAATTTTTAGATCGGAAAGGTTTAAAACAATATGAAGTAAGCAACTATTCTCTGCCGGACAAAAAAAGTATTCACAACATGATTTACTGGAAATATCAGACTTGGCTTGGAATCGGTGCAGGAGCATATTCTTTTATAAGAAAAAACAGGGAACACAGTTTTTATCCTGAAGATATTGAAGGGTTTTTAAATGGAAGCGATCTGAGCAGATATAACCCCTCCTTAAGAGAACAGATGGAAGAATTTCTGTTAATGGGTCTGAGAATTGTGGAAGGAGCCGATCTGGATCAATTTTTACTGCTGTTCAGGAACGGTTTTGAAGATGTCTTTGACAGCGAAAGGACGGACGCCTTGATACACAATGGATTTTGTTTAAAAAATGAGCGGTATTTAAAGTGTACAGAGAAAGGGTTGACTTATCTCAACTATGTTTTAAGGGAATTGTTTGATTCGTTTAAAGGGAGTTTTAATGATAGGTGAAATAGATAAACTGTGGCTTGACAAAAAATTTA
>SLGQ01000184.1 GCA_007136595.1 Candidatus Sumerlaeota bacterium
GAGATACTGGAGATACTGGAGATACTGGAGATACTGGAGATACTGGAGATACTGGAGATACTGGAGATACTGGAGACACTGGAGACACTGGAGACACTGGTGATCCGGTTTGTGTTGGAAACGGAATGGATGAAGATGGTGACGGTATAGATGATAATTGCGATAACTGCCCGTCTATCTATAATCCTGGGCAGAAAAATACAACAGGGGATGAACTGGGAGATGCATGTGAAGCTCCGTGGGATTATGATCTTTTAACGGAAATCTCTGCCTTTGATCCTTTCCATGATAAAGAGTCTTCATGGAGCTCAACAGGAGGGACATGGAACTATGGTGATGGAAAAGTAAGCGGCTCATCAACTCCGCGTGGAGACAATTATATCTATAATCTGGATATCGATAACAGTGCTGTGTATTCAGTTGAGGCAACTTTTTCATTTAGTCAAGGTGCTATAAATACCAGTGCTGCTTGGGCAGGTGTGATTTTTGCTCAAGAAGGCAGCCACTTTTATACCTGTGTTTTTGAACGGAAAGAGGACAGGGTGAGTATATGGAGAACACGGTCAGTAATTGGAGGTATCTCAATTGATAATGTCGGAAGCTCAGATGTTTCAGCTCCGGCAAATGATTCGCAGTGGCATAGACTTAGAGTTTTTTATGACGGAAGTGCGGTTAAATGTACTTTTGAAGACGAAGCTGGTGGCTCCGGAGAAGTTAATATCTCCGGCAGTAATGTATGGTCTTCAATGGGAGGCAAAGCAGGCATAAGAGTTTATAACGAAAGGGCAGATTTCACATCGTTTGTAATTTACCAGTAACTTTATTCAGTTAACATTCCGGGGGTTTTTATGAAAAGTTTCATTCTTTTTTTAATGTTTATTTCACTTTTTCTTTTCAGTTGCAGTGGCAAAAGTGGAAATGAAAACGGTACTGATGAAACAAATGATGAAACTGTTGTTGATATTCCTGATGAAGAGATTGAAGACGAAGCAGGGGAGGAGATTTGTGATATTGATCAGACCGGTGATGAAGATGCTGAAGAATTCCAGTTTGATATTCAGCGGGTTTATGATGATGTTGCCTGGCTCGCTCACGATGACCGGACAGGAAGATTGCCCGGAACAAAGGGAAATGATGATGCAGTGGAATATGTCCGTCAGCTTTTTGAAGAGCTTGATCTGTTGCCGATAGGGGATGACAACACTTTTTTGCAGTTGTTTGAATTTGATATGTGGGAAATTAAGGGTTCTCCTGAAGTTAGCTTAGGTGGCAATTCTCTGGATTACGGTCAAGGTTTTCAGGTTTTCAGATATTCAGGGAGTGGAGAAATTGAAGCTGAAATAGTTTTTGCCGGTCATGGAATGACTGTTCCCCCTTTTGATCCAGAAGAATACCCCGGATGCATTCTTCCTTCTACTGGATACGATGATTTTGCAGACATTGATGTTGAAGGTAAAATTGCACTTGTTGTCAGAAGAGGGCCTAAAGGTCTTGTTTCAATACACAACAACTGCCCTGCAAATGATGTTTGTGTTGAAACTCCTTGTTTGTGGAATTTTGGATACAAAGTGAAAAATGCCGCACTTAATGGAGCCAAAGGAGTAATTGTTGTAAATAGTTACCACGAGTCAGGTGCTTTTCCATCAGGCATGACAGTGGGGAGAGAATATTTTTCTGAAAATATCCCGTCAGTGTTCATCCTTACGGAAGAAGTTGAAAAAATTATTCCCGATTTGAAAGGGTGGACAGAAAAAATAGATGACCTTCTGGTTCCCCAAAGTACTTTAACTGGAGTAAACGGTACGATAAATTTGGATGCCGGAATAAATGAAATTTCATCTCACAATGTCATAGGAGTTCTTCCCGGAAAAGACCCCGAACTTGCTGAAGAAGTGATAGTCATAGGGGCGCATCTTGATCACCTTGGTACTGATCCTGAAACAGGTGAGATATATAACGGTGCGGATGACAATGCCTCCGGAACTGCGGTAATGATGGAGCTTGCAAGAGCCTTTGTACTTGGAGGCCATGAAAATGCAAGGACTGTTGTTTTTGCCGGATGGAATGCGGAAGAGCTTGGATTGATAGGGTCTTGCCATTATGTTGAAAACCCGTTGCTCCCTATTTCTAAAACTGTTGCAGCATACAGCATTGACATGGTGGGTCAAGGTGGAGGATATGGACTGATGATGTATGGCGGAAATCTTCCGGATAACGAATGGCTTGCGAGTGTTATGATCGGATACGGGGAAGAATTGGATTTAAATTATGAAGTTTTGCCGGCAAATCCTCTTGATGCATCGGACCATGTCTGTTTTTACTATGAAGGGGTTCCCGCTGTTCTTCTTTCAACTATTGGAGTGCACGCACATTACCACACTCCTCTTGATACTATTGATATCATAAATAAAGGTGACCTCTCTGCTGCCGTATGGTTGAGCTGGGCAGGGATATACCCCATAGCTATGGGAATTGAAGATAAATACATCGGTTCAGAAATAATATATCCTCAAAGTCTTATCAATTTAACACAACCTGTTGATGCACGCAAAAAAAATGTCAGAGGTATAATTTACTGATATTAAGAGTTTTTACCGTTTCATCAGTAATAATTCCTGCAATATGATGATCCTGCAGAAAGTTTTTTATATGAACTTCATCATTTACGGTATAAGGAATTGATTTTAATCCGTAAATTTCACATATAGCCTTGACTTTGTCTCCGTAAACTGAATAGTGCGGCAGCAAAAAATGGGGTTTTAGTGTTTTCAATATCTGATCAATATTCTTATGGGGAATTTTGTTAAAAAGGATACCTCTTGTAATTTCAGGAAATAGATCTCTTAAAGTTAAAATCGCATTGACATAAAAAGAAGTAACGATAAAATGAGCGGGATCAAGTTGTCCGATCAACATTTCTGCGGTTTTTTTTGTAATTTTTTCTTCTTTTATTTCAACATCAAGCAATATTTTCCCCGAGCAGATATCTATTACTTCTGAAAGCATGGGGATCTTATATCCTATATTGCCGGAAATTGACTTAATATCTTCATAAGACATTTCAGAAAGCACAAAGCCCGAAGTTGAAGGATCATGATGAACTATTAAAACCCCGTCTTTTGTTGATCTTACATCAAGTTCAATAAAATCAACACCTTCCCTTATGGCTTCTTCAAATGATCCAAGAGTGTTCTCTTTTATTTTGAGGGGAGAACCTCTGTGTCCGCCGATAAGTTTTTTTTCTGTAAAAAAATTCATTTAGTCCCAGGGAAAATTGTACTTGAGATCGTATTTTATGTTCATTTCGGACAACTGTTTTCTTAAAGGTTCGGGAACCGGACACCCGTATTTGCTTCTCTGCTGATAGGTAAGCCATTCTTTTTCCCACGCTGTATATATTTTTTGTTCACCGGCAGCTTTCGTTGAGTTCCTAAGCTGTTGCATGATGTTTCCCGATATTGATCTAAATATTTCCGGGGCTGTAAAATTTTCAATGTTTATTGCAATGAAAAAGTGTCCTAGAGGAAATGGGATCTTCTTGCCGTGTTCATCAATACCGTTCAAATCCTTCATATATTTTGCATTGCTTAGTGCAGCTGAAAGCACCTCTACAGCAACAGCGTAGCCGTATCCTTTGTGTCCTCCTGTTTCGTCACCGATCCCACCAAGCGGTGTCAGTGCCGCAGTTCCTTTTACCAGTGCGGAAAGAACTTCGTCAGGGTCGGTCATAGTTTTACCGTCAACTCCTACTACCCATCCTTCCGGCAGTTTTTTACCGGCTCTCGCATAAGCTTCAATTTTTCCCCTTTGGGCAATTGAAGTAGCACAATCAATGATAAAAGGAAAATCTTCATCGGTCGGGAAACCTATTGTCAAAGGATTTGTCCCAAGCATGTTTTCAACTCCGAAAGTTGGAGCAATTGAAGGTCTGGCATTAGTTCCCGTTATCCCGATCATATTGTTTTCGCAGCACATTAAAGGGTAATAACCTGCAATCCCGTAGTGAGACGAATCTCTGACAGCAGTCATTCCCAGACCATATATTTTTGCTTTGTCTATTGCTATTTGCATTGCCTTTTTGGATATTACATGTCCCATTCCATTGTTCCCGTCAAGTACTGCGGTGGTCATGGTTTCTTTAATAATATCAATTTTTGTAACGGGATTTAAAATTCCCTGCTCGATCCTGTCAACATAGATCAACTTGAATCTGCCTATCCCATGGGAGTCAATACCGTATTTGTCTGCTGAAATTAAAACATCGGCAATAATTTCAGCATCTTCTTTTGAACTTCCAAGTTTCATGAAAACATCTTTCATAAAGTTTTCAAGCAAATTAAAATCGGTCCACACACAATTGCTGTAACTGTCACGATAATCCATCAGAACCTCCTGCAAAAAAGTACCGGATAATTATATCAGAATCCGGGAAGAAAAGCAAAATTGTTCCGTTTCGACAAAGAAGAACCAGCAAATAGTAAATCCGGACGATTTGTTATTTAAAAGGACATAGTATCCAAATGTCAATGTTTTGTTTTTTGTTGCTTCAGGAGAAGGTGTTATGAAAAAGCTTTTATTTGTTTCATTTGTTTCATTTGTTTCAGCATTGTTTTTTTTAAGATGTTCTTTGGATGAGGAAGACTATTGTTTAACGATCAATGACTGCCCTGATGGTTATAGATGTGTTGATAATCAATGTGTGGAAATTGATAAGGGAGACACTGGAAACACTGGAGACACTGGAGACACTGGAGACACTGGAGACACTGGAGACACTGGAGACACTGGAGACACTGGAGACACTGGAGACACTGGAGACACTGGAGACACTGGAGACACTGGAGACAC
>SLGQ01000178.1 GCA_007136595.1 Candidatus Sumerlaeota bacterium
TCAAAGATGGGAGATGGTCTGTGGAACTTAATCTTAAACCGGGAGATTATCCCTACAATTTCTATTCAAAAAGGAGAAAAACCGGTTTTAATGATCCTGACAATTCTTTAACGATGTTCGATAACGGTGTGCGTTACAGCCGCCTGATGGTTAGAGACTGCAAATATCCCGGGATCAGGCTTTCAAACAAACCTTCTGTTAACATTGAAAAGGGTGAAATATCTTTTACCATGGAATTTTTTCCCGGTATTGCAGGGGCTTCTCCCGATCTTAAAAGAACAAAGATACTCCACAACTATGAAAATGCCGACTACCGCTATGACAACACAAAAAGACTCTTTTCAATAAATGCAAAAGATCTTAAAAAAGGGAAGCATACATGGTCTTTCAAAGTGTTCGATTCATCAGGTTTTTCAACGGAAACAGTTACCGTTCCTGTGTGGATCGAAGAACGGGAATTTAAGTGGGAAGATGCTTTCATTTATCAGATAATGACCGACCGCTTTAAAAACGGTGATAAAACAAACGATGATCCTCTGGAAGATATTCACTTTAAAGCAAATTGGCAGGGAGGTGATTTCAGAGGGATAATTGATAAAATTGATGACAACTACTTTACAGATATGGGAGTCAACGCTCTCTGGATAAGTTCTCCCATTATAAACACTCCCAATCCCGGCAAAGGAATGGGGAATGATCCCCGTTATTATTCAGCTTATCACTCATATTGGCCCATAGGAACAGGGTGGACAGACACAAATCCCGTTCCCGGACTGGATACTCCTATTGAAAAAAGGTTCGGAACGGTTGAAGAACTTAAAGAACTTGTAAAAAAAGCACACGAAAAAGGGATAAGGGTTATTCTTGATGTTGTTCCCAACCATGTTCATACAGACTCCTATTTATGGAAAACATATAAAAATATGGGTTGGTTCCATCTTGCCGGCGATGGACTTCCCGCAAATGAGAACGGCGGTTATACTTGCGGCTGGGAAAGACCTATAGAATGCTGGTTTACCGATTATCTTGCAGATATTGACCACACCAACATTGATGCGATGAATTCTGTTATCGATCATATTATCTGGCTTGTTCAGGAATTTGACATTGACGGACTCAGAATAGATGCTGTAAGGCTTATGATAATTGATTTTACTACAACTTTACAGAACTTTATACAGAGAAAAGTGACAACGACAGGTATCCCTTTTTATATGATCGGTGAAACTTTTACAAACGATAAAGGTTGGGATGAAATAGGGATGTATATAGGAGAAGAGAAGCTTGAAGGACAGTTTGATTTTCCCCTTTATCATCATATGGTGAGAACTTTTCTGCTACAAAGTGAAACATTTGAGACATTTACAAAGTTCCTCAAAGAAAATGATTACAGGTATCAGAGAGATTACTTTGAGTTTGCAGTGATGGGCAACTTTATAGGAAACCACGATGTGGCAAGGGCATTAAGTCTTGCAAACAGAGATTTTGATGGCACTACATCTCAGGGTGGAGCGGAAGCTCATGCAAAAGTATGGGAAAATTCACCAACTCTTCCTGAAGATGAAGAACCTTTTAAAAAGATGAGAAATGCCCTTACATTTATGTTCACTCATCCTGGAATTCCAATCATTTATCAGGGTGATGAATTTGGAATGCCGGGAGCTAACGACCCTGATAACCGCCGTATGATGATATTTGGGGACGACCTTTCAAACAATCAGAAAGAAACGCTTGAACACACTAAAATACTTGGAAATTTCAGACACAAACATCCGTCTTTGCGACATGGGAACAGAATTAATATTGAAATAGAAGACAACTTTTATGCCTTTGCAATGGTTAAAGATGACGACACTGTGATAGCTGTTTTTAATAACAGCGATGATGAAATTGAAATTACACTTGATATTTCAAAGCTGAAAAACATGCCCAATGAATTGAAAGGACTTTTTTCACAAGAGATCATAAATGTTGCTGATGAAAAAATATCATTAACTCTGGGATCTTTCAGCTCAGAACTGTTTTATAAGGGAGATTGAGTTGAGAATAGACAAGTTTATTGAAAACAGCAGAGAATTTTTCTTTTCGCTTGAAGTTACACCTCCAGACAGGGGGAAATCTGTAACTGAGATATTTAACACCATTGATGTTTTAATTCCGTTTGATCCCAAGTTCATAAATGTTACATATCATCAGCCTCACATCAGCTATAAGACCGTTGATGGTAAAAAGGTGCGGGATGTTTACAGGAAAAAACCGGGAACTGTCGGAATATGCTCAGCTATTCAGAGCCGTTACGGTGTTGATGCCGTTCCCCATCTTCTTTGCGGAGGAATGGATAAGTGGGAACTGGAAGATACTTTGATAGATATGAGCTATCTTGGTTTTGACAATGTTTTTGCACTTCGGGGAGATCCTGCTTTCGGCACTGACAGATTCATTCCGAAAGAAGATGGTTACAGCTACGGCAATGAGCTTGTTGCCCATATTTCAAGAATGAATCAGGGGTGTTATCTTGATGATGAACTTATTGACGGTATAAAGACAGACTTTTGTGTCGGAGTGGCTGCCTACCCTGAAAAACATATTGAAGCTGACTCATTTGATAACGATATAGAAAATCTGAAGAAAAAGGTTGAAGCCGGAGCACATTTCATTGTTACTCAGATGTGTTTTGATGCACAGATATATTTGAATTTCGTTGATAAATTAAGGGATGCCGGAATAAATATTCCTGTAATTCCGGGTGTCCGTCCGTTGACCTCTTCCAAGCAGATAGATATTGTCCCCTCAACTTTCGGTGTTTCAATTCCGGATAAATTAAAAAAAATGATGGATGAATCAAAAACAAAAGCGGAAGAGTTTGAAAGCGGGACTCAGTTTGTTGCTTCTTTATGCAGGGAGCTTATAGAAAACGGTGCTCCGGGGATACATCTTTTTACGATGGGGAAGGGGAAGAGCGCAAAAGCTCTTTTTGAGCGGATAAAAAGGGGGTAATGGTGAAGAGAGTCATAGTTACAGGCGGTGCAGGGCTTATCGGAAGTCATTTGTGCAGAAAACTTCTTGAACAGGGATACGATGTGGTGTGTGTTGACAACTTTTATACCGGATCCAAGCATAACATTGCTGATCTTATAAAGAATCCCTATTTCGAGCTGATAACCCACGATGTTGAAGAATCTTTGATGATAAATGCTTCCATGATATATAATCTTGCATGTCCGGCAAGTCCTGTTCACTATCAGAAAGACCCCGTAAAAACAGTAAGAACCAGTGTTTTCGGTGCAATAAATATGCTTGAGCTTGCAAAGAAAAGCAACGCAAAGATACTTCAGGCAAGCACAAGTGAAGTTTACGGCGATCCGGCAGTTCATCCTCAACCTGAAGATTACTGGGGAAATGTCAATCCTGTCGGTTTAAGAAGCTGTTATGATGAAGGAAAAAGATGTGCGGAAACTCTCTTTTTCGATTACTGGAGACAATATGGAGTGAAAATAAAGGTAGCGAGAATATTCAATACTTATGGTCCGGGGATGTCTGTTGATGACGGAAGGGTGATAAGCAATTTTATTTTACAGGCACTGAGAAATGAAGATATCACAATATACGGGGATGGTTCTCAAACGAGATGCTTCTGTTTTGTTGATGATATGATTGAAGCCCTTGTCAATTTCATGGATCTTGGAGATGGGGAAACAGGTCCTGTAAATATTGGACATACTTGCGAGATTTCGATGAAAGAGCTTGCAGAAAAGATAATTTCAATTTCAGGCTCAAAAAGTATCATCAAATATTTTCCTCTTCCGGAAAACGATCCTCAAAGGAGAAAACCCGACACATCGCTTATAGAAAAACTCATTTCATGGAAACCTGTGACTCCACTTGAGGCTGGACTTGAAAAAACAATAAAATATTTTAAGGAGATACAAAATTGAAACTCTCAATTCTCGTGCCTGTCTATAATGAAGAGAACACAGTTGAAAATCTTATCAGGAGCCTTAACTCGATAAAAGGGAAGGGGGCTATAGAAGATATTGAAATAATTGCGGTAAACGACTGTTCTACTGATAAAACGCCTGAGATCCTTGACAAACTTAGATCTGAAGGGCTGATAACTCTCCTTAACCACAAAAAAAACATGGGAAAAGGGGCGGCAGTAAGAACAGCAATAAGCGGAGCCACAGGAGACTACACCATTTTTCAGGATGCAGACCTTGAATACGATCCGCAGGATATTATAAAAATGGCTCAAGTTGCAAAAGAAAAAGGGCTTGATGTTCTTTATGGCTCGCGGTTCCTTGAAAACAGAACAAGTCCTCTTGGCAAATTCCACTATCTTGTGAATAAGTTTTTGACAATACTCTCAAATATGTTTACGGGGCTGAAACTTACCGACATGGAAACCTGCTATAAAATGTTTAAAGCAGAGATAGTAAAAAGTGTTGTAATTAATGAAAACCGTTTTGGAATTGAACCTGAACTCACAGCAAAAATTGCAAAACTTGTGAAAGAAAAAGGGCTTAAAATCGAAGAAATACCGATAAGTTATAATCCTAGAAAACACAACGAAGGGAAAAAGATCGGAATGAAAGACGGAATCAGAGCCGTCTATATCATCTTCAAATACGGGTTTTTTTAATAACTTATCCCCGCCACTTTTTAAACTTGTTCATCAGCATGTTGGTGGATTGGTCATGAGATTTGGAAGGGGAGGGATCTTTCAGTTCCGGAAGTATTTTTCCTGCAAGTTGTTTGCCCAGCTCAACGCCCCACTGGTCAAAACTGTAAATATTCCAAATAATTCCCTGAACAAAGATCTTGTGTTCATACATGGCTATTAAA
>SLGQ01000359.1 GCA_007136595.1 Candidatus Sumerlaeota bacterium
GTTCTTCCTCAAAAAAATGTTGAAACTACTTCCAAAATAAGGCAATCGGACAAAAAGCCTGAAATTATAGTTGATAAAAGACTTCAGGACAAAGAAGTTCTTAAAAAGCTTATTAAACGGAAAAAGGTTGAAATGAAACCTGTTGACATTCAGGAAGCAGGCTTGAAACCTGCTGTTGAAAAAGCTGAAAAGAAAGAGCCGGTAAAAGAAATATCTGAAAAAGAAGAACCGGAAAAAGAAGAACCGGAAAAAGAAAAATCAGAAGCAGAAGAACCATCTGGAGATCAAGATGAATAAAGAAAACAATTCCCCGCAGTTAAGTGAAAATGAAATCATTCAGAAAAGAAAAGAAAAAATCTCTCTGTTGAAAAGTGAAGGGATCCATCCCTATGAAAACCGGCTTAAACCGGAAAACTCTATAAAAGAAATACATGATTTTTGCAGTAGTAAAACTCAGGAACATTTGGAAAAAACAGGAAAAGAAGAAAACTTTTCCATTGCCGGAAGAGTGATGCTTCTTCGCATAATGGGGAAACTTGCCTTTGCTAACCTGAAAGATGAAACCGGAAGTATGCAGATTGTTTTTGCCAAAGATTTCATGGGAGAAGAGTTTGCTACATTCAAAAAATCGATAGATGTCGGAGACATTATATGGGTCAAAGGGGAATCTTTCATCACAAGAACGGGTGAATATTCCATCCTTGCTCACAGCGCAAAACTCCTTACAAAAAACATCCGACCACTTCCCGAAAAATTTCATGGACTCACAGACAAAGAAACCCGATACAGACAACGCTACCTTGACCTTATTATGAACGATGATGTTAAAGAAACTTTCAGAAAAAGGACAAAAATAGTTTCTTTCATTAGAAATTACATGGAACAGGAAGGTTTCCTTGAAGTTGAAACACCTATGATGCACCCTCTTGTTTCAGGAGCTGCGGCAAAACCTTTCATTACACACCATAATACTCTTGATGTTGACCTCTATATGCGTATAGCACCTGAGTGCTACTTGAAAAGACTTCTTGTGGGCGGAATGGGTAAAGTATATGAATTAAACCGTAATTTCAGAAATGAGGGAATGGGGATAAAACATAATCCCGAATTTACAATGATGGAGTTTTACTGGCCCTATGCAACTTATGAAGACCTGATAGAACTTACTCAGAAAATGATATCGGAGCTGGTTGAAAAAGTTTGCGGCTCGCTAAAAGTAACCTATCAGGACAAAGAGATAGATTTTTCAATGCCATGGAAAAAAATGACCATCGAAGAATCTCTCATAAATGAAAACATTTGTACGGCGGAACAGCTTGCCGACAGAGAAAAACTGGTTGAAACAGCTGTTTCTAAAGGTATTGACAGAGATTCCCTTAAAGGACTGAGCAGATTTAAGATCATCATTGAACTTTTTGAACATTGCATAGAAGAAAATTTGTGGAATCCGGTATTCATAACAAATTATCCTACCGAAGTCAGTCCGCTTTCCAGAAGAAACGATGATAATCCCGAATATTGTGACAGGTTTGAGCTTTTCATTGCCGGTCGGGAAATAGCAAATGCATTTTCAGAACTTAATGACCCGAAACAGCAGTATGAAGCATTCCTTTCACAAGTTGAGGCAAAAAAAGCGGGAGATGAAGAGACAATAGATATGGATCATGATTACATAAGAGCCCTTGAGTATGGAATGCCTCCGGCAGCAGGAGAAGGGATAGGAATTGACAGACTTGTAATGCTCCTTACCGATTCTCCAAGCATAAGAGATGTCATCCTTTTCCCTCAAATGAGAGCTGAAAATTGAAGCTTGAGCTTTACATAGGGCTCCGATATCTCTGGAATACCAGAAGAACAAGGTTTTTAAGTGCCATAACTCTTATATCAATTATCGGTGTAAGTATCGGGGTTGCCGCTCTGATCTGTGTCCAGTCAGTGATGGACGGTTTGCAAAATCACATGAAAAAAACAATTTTAGGTGCCAGAGCACACATAATAATTGAAGATGAACAGGGCACAATTTCAAATTACAGAGAAATGATCGCTGGTCTTAAAACAGGCGAAACTGTTTCAGGTGCCACTCCCCTTATAAGCAGAGATGTGATCATTGCTGTCAGGAACGATATGATCGGAGGTGTTGCAACCGGCATTGATGCCGGAACTTCAGGCGAAGTTCTTTTGATATCTTCCCAGATAGAAAAAGGGAGCATGGAATGCATGAAAAACCCGAACATTTGTCCGGAGATCATTGAAAGGAAAATAAATTCCCCGGCAACTCTTTTAAAAGAAGATCTGGACGGTCTCGACAGAAGAGAAATGAGCGGTGTTGCGATCGGCTCTGAAATGGCAAAATATTTTCACCTTAAAATCGGTGATACCATAAGAATAATCAGCCCTACAGGTGGCGGAACAGGTCCTGCCGGACAACTCCCCCTGAGCAGAACTTTTCAAGTTGCCGCAATTTTTTTCAGCGGTCTTTATGAGTATGATTTTAACTTTGTATATATTCCTCTTGAAGCGGCAAAAGATTTTTTTTCCACTGAAAACGGTGTTGATTCCATAGGGATCAAACTGGAAAATATGTACCGGATAAACAATGCTCAGGAAGAAATAACATCTTTGATCGGAAGCGGGTTTTTAATTAAAAACTGGAGAGATATGAACCGTCCGCTTTTTGAAGCATTGAAGATGGAAAAACTTGTCTGGTTTGTAATTCTGGGATTTATAGTTGTTATTGCCGCTTTCAATATAATCTCGGCTCTTCTCATGATGGTTATGGGGAAAAAAATAGAAATAGCGATCCTCCGGGCAATGGGTTTGACATCTTCTTCAATAATGAAAATTTTCATGCTTGACGGAGTGGTGATAGGTGTCATCGGGACAATTATAGGAATGATAACAGGTTATGCCGGATGCATGATAATCGAGGGAATGGGCATAGGTGCCGCACAGGATGTTTTTTATATGGAAACGATCCCTGTTGACATCTCTTTGTGGACTTTTATTTTTGCAGGAGCAGGCTCAATAATTATAACTCTTGCAGCAGCTTTATATCCGGGAAGAAAAGCAGCAATGTTAAATCCTGCCGAGGCATTAAGACATGAGTGAACTGAGTCGTTTCATAGCATTACGATATTTTGTCAAAGGAAGGGAAAAAAGCACCCTCTCCCTTATTTCTCTCATTTCTGTCATCGGGCTGGCACTTGCTGTGGCATCTCTCATCACAATTCTTTCTGTGATGGACGGCTTCATAATTCAGATGAAAGAAACAATACTTAAAACAACTTCACATGCCAATGTATATAAAGTGCTTGGAAGTTTTGAAAATTATGAGGATATATCACAAAAAATAAACTCCCTTCCGGAAATAAAAGGGGCTTCTCCGGTAATATTCAATGAAGTGCTTGTTTCTTCAGGAAAAATGATATCGGGAGGATTGATGAACGGGGTTGATCCAAAAAGTTTCGGATCAGTTTCCGATGTTCCCGGAATGATAGTTGAAGGTGACTTTATTTGTCTTTCAGAACCTGAAAAATGTGTTGAAATTGAAAAAGAACCCGATCCGCTGAGCGATTTTCTGGGTGAAGATCCGGAAATAATACCCCCGGTTATAATCGGAAGGGATATGGCTCAGAAACTTAAAGTGGAAAAAGGGGCGGTTATAACGGTGGTTTCACCTAAAAGTCGTCAAAAAGTTGACGGAAACCCGGTTCCTGTAAGCATGCATTTTAAAATAGTTGGTATTTTTGATACCGGACTTCATGATTATGATTCAAGATATATTTACGCTGCCCTTGATGACATACAGAATTTTCTTCAGTTCGGAGATAGTGTAAGTTTCGTTTCCATAAGAGTTGAAAACATAAACAGGCTGGATGATACTAAACACGCCATCCAAAAAGTTGTCGGAGGATTTCCTTATGCCATACAGGATTGGCAGGATATGCACAAAACTACTTTCAGATTTCTGCAACTTCAAAAAATAGTGATGTTCATAATTTTACTTTTTATCATTCTTGTTGCCTCTTTCGGTATCATCACCACCCTTATAATGCTTGTAATAACAAAAACCGGTGAAATTTCCATATTAAGGGCGATCGGTGCCACAAAAGGGACAATAATAAAGATATTTATGATCGACGGATTTATCATAGGGGTAACGGGAACTGTTGCAGGATCACTGCTTTCTGTCATAATGTGCATCATCCTGGACAACATCAGGTTTCCTTTAAGTAAAGAAATTTACTTTTTTTCATCCCTTCCGGTTGAAATGAGTTTTTTCAGTTTTTTCCCTGTCATAGCATCTTCTTTGGCAATAACTTTGCTATCTACTCTTTATCCGAGTATAAAAGCTGCGGGAATCACTCCAGTGGAGGGTTTAAGATATGACTGACAATCCGATCCTTATGATGGAAGGTATAAAAAAAAGCTTTATTGTTGAAGGTCACAAAATAGATGTCCTGAAAGGTGTTGATTTCAAACTTCAGGCAGGAGAAAAGGTTTCTCTTACCGGTAAAAGCGGAGCAGGAAAATCGACACTTTTAAATATCATTGCCACACTTGAAAAACCTGACAGCGGAACAATGCTCATAGATAACACCGACCCTTTGAAGCTGAAAGATTTTAAACTGAGCAAACTGAGAAACAGAAAAATAGGAATAGTTTTTCAGTTCCATCACCTTCTTCCTGAATTTACAGCAATTGAAAATGTTGCCATTCCGCTGATGGTTTTTAAAGGAAAAAACGAAAGTTTTGAAAGAGCTGCTTTTATTCTTGAAAAAGTTGGACTTGCCGACAGAATGAATCACAAACCTGCTGAATTGTCAGGTGGAGAACAACAGAGAGTTGCAATTGCAAGAGCCCTTTCAACCGAGCCTTCTATCCTTTTAATGGATGAACCGACAGGAAATCTGGACAATGAGACAGGAAAAATGATAATAGAGCTGATCCTTTCGGTTGCGGAAGAAAGATCATTAACAACATTGTTTGTGTCTCACAACATAGAATTTGCCAAAGAAATGGGTCGTGTTGTAGAGCTGAATGACGGGGTAATTGTTTTATAATGCTAAAGATTTTTATCGCTGCAATAACTTTTTTTACTCTTTTGGGGCTTTCCGGTCTTGAAATAGAGAACATTGTTGTTGAAGGAAATATACGGACAGAACCTTCGGTCGTATCAAACCCGTTCTCAAAAAAAACGGAGTTAAGCGAACAGGAAATCGATGAAATTCTTAAAAGCATTATACAGCTTAATATTTTTGAAGATATTTCTGTCTATCATGACCCCGGAACAAAAACACTTAAAATAAAGGTAGTTGAATTCCCTGTAATCTCTTCTGTCCGTTTTTCAGGCAATAAAAAAATTGATGATGATGACATAAGAGAGATCGTTACGATAAGAAAGGGCGAACTGCTGGATGAAAATAAGATCGACAGAACCGTTGAAAGGATAATGGAACTTTACCGGGACAAAGGTTACCTTATGGCTTTTGTGATGTACGATCTTAAAAGAAATGATGAAAGAAGAGAAGCTTCCATTGAATTTCAAATAACGGAAGGGACAAAAAGCAGAGTAAAAAAAGTAACGATCGTTGGGAATGAAAACCTTTCGGATAACTTCATAAAAAGAAATCTGAACACCAAAGAAGATAGTTTATTCTCTTTTTTCAGTGATGGCGGATATAAAAAACAGGAACTGGAAGAAGATGTTGCAAGAATAATGTACTTTTATAACGATGAAGGTTATGTCGATGTTAAAGTGAGCAAACCCACCTTGACGATTTCTCCGGACAAAAAGGATATTTATGTCACCTTTGTCGTAAATGAGGGTTACCGCTACAAAATTGGAGAATTTGAGTTGACAGGTGACACTCTTGACAGCGGAGAAATGCCCGACTTTTCTTTCTCCCAGAGTGAAGGCGACTGGTATAAACACAGTCTTATCATAAGAGATGTTGAAAGAATTAAAGCAATATACGGAGATGAAGGCTATCCTTTTGTCAACATATATCCCGACAGGGTTCTGGATGATGAAAACCGGATAGTGAACATGCGTTTTATTGTCAACAAAGGGAACAAATGTCACATTGAAAGGATTGACATAACCGGAAATGACAGATCAAGAGACAAAGTTATAAGAAGAGAGATGGTCCTTTTTGAAGGAGAACTCTACAGCTATACCGGACAGAGAAGAAGTGAAGCCCGTATAAGAAGAACAGGTTTTTATGAAAATGTTGTCATTGATATTCAGAAAGGGAGTCGTGATGATCTTGTAAGGCTGGTTGTCAATGTAGAGGAACGGAGAAGCGGCACTTTCAATGTGGGGGCAGGGTTTTCAACATTTGAAAGTTTTGTTTTTAATGCCCGTGTCGATCAGAACAACTTTCTCGGTTACGGACAGAACATCAGTCTCATGGGTCAGGCAAGCAGACTTAAAAGAGAGGTGAGTTTAAGTTTTTACGAACCCTACTTTTTTGACCACAACCTCTCTTTCAGCGCAAGTTTCTTTTACAGATACCTCAACTATGATTCAAGTATCTGGGAATACTATGCTGACTACAAACAGAACAGTTACGGTTTCAGTCTTACATTCGGAATACCGTTCCTTAACTATTTCAGAGCCTTTACAGGATACAGACTCAGAAAAGTTGATATCAGCGGAGCAACGGAACATCAGATGAACCGTCTTTACAGAGACTTGCTGACATCTTCCTTTGAGTTCATGCTCTCTTTTGATAACAGAGATGACAGAATGTTTGCCACAAAAGGGGTTTATATACTTGGCGGAGTAGAGCTTGCACACCGCTATTTCGGAAGTGATGAAGATATCCTTAAACTTGATTTCAACTTCAGGTTTTACCAGAGCCTTTTTTGGGGAATAGTGTTCAAAACCAATGTTGACACTGCTTACACAAGGCATCTCCAGAACGAATCTCTTCCATTTTCAGAAAGATTCCGCCTGGGAGGGATGTTCAGTGTAAGAGGATATCCTTTTTACTCCATTGGTCCGAGACACGACCACTCTTCTTCAAAATACAATGTTCCCATTGATGGAAGAGACCCGACATCAACGACATATCCTTATGTTATAGGCGGAAACAAAAAGTTTGTGATAAACAACGAGCTTGAAATTCCGATAGTAAGAGAAATGAGACTTAATTTTGTAGGATTTCTTGATGCAGGCAATGCGTGGGCTAAAGATGAAAATATGTTTTACATAAATGAGACTCACAAGGATGAGTACGATCTGCCTCTTGGAATGTTCTGGAGTGCAGGTTTCGGGATCCGGTGGGTAACTCCGATCGCACCGTTGTCATTTGAGTGGGGATTCCCGCTAACCCCCAGACCGGGCGATCCTAAATTTCAGTTTGAATTTAATATTAAGAATTCATTTTAATGGAGGGTTTTATGAAACTTAAATTATTTGTTTTTTTCTTGATCTTTTCAACCGCACTTCCTTTGTTTGCAGTTAAAATCGCTGCAGTTGACATGAAGAAAGTTTGGGAAAGCTCCAACGAGATCAAAATTGAAAAGAAAAATATGGAAGCAATGCTGCAAAAAAGTCAGAAAGAACTTGAAGCCAAAGAAAAAGAACTGATGGCTCTTCAGGAAAGGGCAAAAAGAGAAGCTGCCATTGCAACAGAAGAAGCAAAAAGGGCAATGGCTGAAGAATATCAGAGAAAAATGATGGAACTTCAGCAGCTTTATAATGAAAGACAGAGAGATCTTCAGGATAAAGATATAAAAGCTCAGGGTGACTTCATAGAAAAAGTGAAAAGAATAGCAATGAGAATTGCCATTAAAAAGGGGTATGATGTTGTCCTTGCAAAAGAACAGGTGCTTTACATTGATGATAAATTCGATATCACCAGAGAAGTTATCACTGAGGTAAACAAGTAGTTGAGAGCATTTTCTGTCCTTGTTTCCAACTTTGCCGGACGGAAGGAGCTTCCCGCTCAACATGGACTTTCTCTTTTCATAAGAATGGACGATACCGACATTATATTTGATACAGGGGCAGATGATCTGTTTCTCCATAATGCCCGCTTTATGAATCTTCCCGTTCTGAACATTGACAGTGTTGTAATCAGTCATTTCCATTATGATCACATTGGAGGACTTCCCCATTTGAGCAAGTACTTTTCAGTGGCAAACAAAGTTTGTGAAGTTATCTGTCCTGAAAGCTATGAAATGCCGCCACTTCCGGCTCTAAGGAAAAGGTCTTCCGATTTTTTTAAAGATACGAATAAAAACGCTGCCATAATCGAAACTTCTACCGTTGACAAGGAAGGAAAACAAATAGCTGAACTATCTATTATTGCAGGGAAAACAATGTTTGCAGGATGCGGTCACTCCGGTATTCATGAAATGGTTGAAACAGCTTTAAAAAAAGTTGGCGCCATAGATACAATTGCCGGAGGATTTCATAATATGGAACACTCTTCTGCCGAACTTCATGCAACTGCTCAATTTCTTGCCGGGAAAGGAATAAAAAAAGTTATCCTTCTCCATTGCACCACAATGAAGTTCATCCGCCACCTTGAAGACAGCGGAATCGAATGCAAAGTGGGATATGTGGGTCACTGTTATAATATTTAGTTAATCAAGTGCCTTTTTTAAAGCTGAAACAAGTAATTTTATAGACACAGGTTTTTGAATATATGCCAAAGCCCCTTCTTTCAAAGCTTCAGAAATATCGTCATTCATTGAATAACCTGAAAGAATAATGGACTTAATTCCGGGGTTAATTTTTTTCATTTCACGGAAAGTTTCAAGACCATTCATATCAGGCATGATCATATCCATTATAACAAGATCGATCTTTTTATGCTCTTTTCTGTAAATTTCCAACGCATCTTTTCCGCAACAACAAGGTATTACAGCACAACTATGCAACTCAAGCATTTCGGAAAGAATTGACCTGACAATGTTTTCATCGTCAACGAGCATAATGTTTTTCGACTCCAGCGTAGTAAAAGAAACTGAGCTGAGATCATTAACTATTTCACCGGAACACTCACATGGAAGATAAACAGTAAACTCAGAACCTCTTCCAACCTCAGTTTTTACATCTATGGTTCCTTTGTGGCTTTGAACTGTTCCAAGAACAGCCGCAAGTCCCATTCCGACACCGCCCTCTTCTCCTCTTGTTGTAAAGAACGGTTCAAAAATTTTGCTTAACACAGAATCAGAAATTCCCCTTCCCGTGTCTTTTACCGAAATTTTAACATATAAACCACCGGGTAGTCCGGTTCTGCTTAATATTGGTGATTTTTTATCAAGACTGATAAAAGATGTCCTGATATTTAAGTTGCCCCCTTTTTTCATTGCATCTCTGGCATTGAGACATAAATTTAAAATAGCGTTCTGAAGCTGCCCTGAATCACCGTTTACAACACAGGGGGCATCTTCAAGATCAAGATTGATCTTTATCCTTTTATCAATACTGTGTTTTAAAAGCTGCACTACTTCAACTATCTCGTCATTAACATCAAGAAGCTTTTTTACAACATTAGCTTTTCTGGAAAAAGCGAGCATTTTCTGTGTCAAATCCCCTGATCTTTCAGCAGCTCTTAAAATTTTAGATGCATAGTCAACAACTCTTTCGTCTTGAGGATTTTGAACAATTAAAGAAGAGTACCCCATTATTCCGGTAAGCTGGTTATTAAAATCATGTGCAACTCCGCCGGCAAGCTGCCCCACAGCATTCATTTTTTCAGCATGTTGAAGTTCATTTTGCGCTTTTTTCTGCTCGGTAAGATCAATGTGGGTTACACATATGTAGGGCTGCTCCTTTTCAGGTTTAAAACAAGTGCTGAATAAGTGTTTACGAGAGGGGGAATGATATCTTTCACATAGTTTTGAATCACCGTTCTCAGCCACCTCAATATAAAGATCACACCACTGTGGCTCAAGTTCTTTAAAAGTGCTCATTAATTTTTTGCCCAAAAGTTCTTCTTTTTTCAACCCGAAAATCTTTTCATAAGATTTATTGACATCAACATAAATAAAATCTTCTATGCCCCCGTTTTCATTATAACAAGGCTCAAAAAAAACAGCTCCGCTTGCCATGTTTTCAAAAACATGTCTGAATTTCTCCTCACTCCTCCTCAAAGCTGTTTCAGCTTTTCTTAAAACATCAATATTGACAAAAACAACTACTGAGCCATCAATTTTCCCAGTATCGTCAGTATAAGGGTGTATTCTTAAAAGATAAAATTCTCCGTTTTCGGACTGGATTTCATTTTCGTAAAAATATCCTGATTCCATAACATCTTTTATTTCACGAGAAATATCAATATCTGAAAACCTTGAATTTATATGCTTTATCGGTCTCCCGATGTCATTATGGATAAGATCAAAAATCTGTCCTGCAGCAGGAGTAAAAAGTCTTATGTTCATTTCTGTGTCAAGAAAAATAGTGCCGATTTTTGTACTCGCTATGAAATTGTCAAGGTCGCTGTTAATTCTTTTAATTTCATCTATTTTTTCCTGAAGTTCCCTGTTTGCAGCACAAAGCTCTTCGTTTGAGCTGTGTAATTCTTCATTGGTGCTTTGAATTTCTTCAGAAGATGCAATCAGCTCTTCATTAGAAGATTCGAGTTCTTCAATAGTTGACTGAAGATATTCCCGGGTATAAAAAAGTTCCTGCTCAAGATCCATTATTCTTTTCTTGGTGCTTGAATCAATATTTATATTCAAAGGTTTTTCAGAATCTTCAGCTTTTCTTTCTGTCTCTTCAATAGTTACAAGGAAAAAAGGGTTGTCGATCCCTTTATCATTTAGAGCTTCAAGACATACTATAACCTCCGTACCATTTGTCGTGTATATGGAGCATCTGACAGGAACCGGATCAGTGTCATACTTTATAAAAAGGTCATTTAAAGCAATTGAGATATTATAATCAATCATAGAAAGTATGTTTAAAGTCACTCTTCCTGATTTTGGCTGTAAATAAGGGGCTGTCTTTCCGAATGAATGGAGAACTTCTTTTGCATCATTTATTAAAAAACCTGTAGGCATATACTTTTCAAGCAAAAGATCATAAGTTCTGAGCAATCTTGGATCATTGAGCAGTGTGGCATTTCTACCCATCATTTTAAGTGAATTTTCAAAAAAATTTCTCCCTTTGACTGGAAACCTGAGCCCGGAACCGGCAGAAGAGCCTTCAGATCTTTTGTAAAGATTGAATTTTCTGTTCACAGTCTTAAATTCATTTTCCAAAGGAGTTACACTTTCACTTTTGCCGAGAAAAAGCAGTCCACCCGGCTTCAGTGAAAAATGAAAAGTTGACAATGCTCTTACCCTTGCTTCGTGATTAAAATATATCAAAAGATTACGACAGCTTATAAAGTGAAGTTTTGTAAAAGGAGCATCTCTTGTAATATCATGATGAGAAAATATCACTTTATTTCTTATTACAGGAACTATCTGGTATAGATCATCATCTTTTTTTATGAAATATTTTTCAAGATATTTTGAGGGTATTGTTTTTACTTCTTCAGCACAATATATCCCTGCTGAAGCTTTCTGAATACACGGTGCATAAGTATCGGAAGCAAAAAGCTTAACCCTTGACAGTCTGCTGTCATCATTTAAGCCGTCTGCTATCATCATCATCAGAGAATAGGCTTCCTGCCCGGTGGCACATCCGGCAACCCAGATCCTTAACTCCCCTTCCGCATCTATTATTTCAGGAAGATTTGGCATGATATAATTTTTAAGCCACTCAAAAGTATCGATATCTCTAAAAAACTGTGTTACTCCAATAAGCATATCATTGTAAAGAAGATCAAGCTCTGCCGGATCTTTTTTGATTATATCTGAATATTCATCAAGCGATTTACAATCACGAAGTCCCATCCTTCTTTCAATTCTTCTTGCTACAGTAGCCGGTTTGTAGTAATACAAATTGAGTCCATACAAGTTTAAAATATTGGTAAATATTTCATCATAATTTAATAATTCCATGTCATCCAGATTGTTTGTTTCCTGATTTTTACCTTTCAAAAGATTTCTCCATGATCATGTTTTTTCCACGCTAACACCCGTTAGAATACAGTTAAAGAATAGTGATGTCAATTTCTGTATTTTTTTTATTTGCAGGTTATAATGCCTTGAATGTTTTCGGGGGTCATTGTAATGGAAAGCAAGCTTGAGCTTTTAAAAAAGGTTTATCAGGTAGTTAGCGGATCGGCAGAAATTTCGGGAAGGACAGTTTCCGATGTTAGGCTGGTTGCAGTTTCAAAGAAAAAAAGTGCAAAAGATATTGAAGAATTAAGAAGATGCGGTGTCCGGGATTTTGGGGAGAATTATGTTCAGGAATTTCTGGAAAAGCATGAAAAACTTAAGGAACTGGATATCAACTGGCATTTTGTGGGAACTCTCCAGAGAAATAAAGTTAAGTATATAATAGATAAAGTAAATATGATCCATACTGTTGACTCCATAAAACTTGCAAAAGAGATATCCAAAGAAGCTGCTAAAAAAAATATCCATAAAATCAAAGCTTTATTGCAGGTAAATATTGGCAGGGAACCTCAGAAGGGAGGGTTTTTGCCTGAAGAAATATTTGATGCCTACAATGAAATATCTGTAATGGAAAAAATTGAAGTGTGCGGTCTGATGAGTATTCCGCCATTTCTTTCCTCTGAAGAATTAAGACCCTATCACAGGGACCTTTCAAGACTTTTTTTTGATGTGACAAATAAATGCAACCCCGACCGCTCAAAATTCAAGGAACTTTCTATGGGGATGTCGGAAGATTTTGATACAGCTATAGAAGAAGGGGCTACGATCATCAGACTTGGAACCATTTTATTCGGAGAAAGAACCTGAAATGACACGGTTAATTGCTGTGGTTGAAAAATTGCTTGCATTACTTGAATTGTTTTTTGCAACTGGAGATTTGCCATGAAAAAAATTTTTGTTATTTTGTCCATCTTTTTACTTGTTCCATCCTTTCTTTTTTCAGAAGAGATCTATTTTTATAGAGCAGGAAAAAAGATCGTGCTGAAAGAAAATCACAGCAATCACTCTTTTGTTTCAGATTCTGTTACTAAAGATCTGTCTGTTATTCCCCGTGGCGTACAGATAAATAAAAGAGAAGGTAACACCGTAATTATAGGACGGCTAACTTCAAGAAACAGAGAAATTCTTTTAAATCACGGAAGAATTTACCCTGCTTACAGAGACGGCAAACTCGATTACTTTATAAATGACAGGCTTTTTGTTAAAATTCCGGGAAACCCGTCAAAAGAGGGTGCGGAAAAATGGTGCAGTGAAAACGGACTGGTTTTTATAAAGCAGTACAAATATATCCCGGAGTGGTATCTTGTTTCATATAATGGCAATACTATCAAAAAAGCTGCTGAACTTGTTGAAAATAAATTGGCTGAACAAGCAGAACCAAGTTTTTTCATTCCTCTTGAACACCGGCTTTTTATCCCTGATGATCCGCTTTTTTTCAATCAGTGGCATCTTCATAACTTTGGAGGACCTGATTTAAGCGGCACCGATCATGCCCATGTTGCAAACGCATGGTCTGTCTTAAATGCTTATAACGGTTCTCTGGGAAAAGGGGTTAGGCTTGCAGTGATCGATGACGGTTTTGATCTTGGTCACGAAGATCTTGCCGACAGATTTGTCAATGGTAAAAACTTTGGTGATGGTGGAGACCAGCCGCTTCCCGGACAGCGGGACAATCACGGAACTGCATGTGCCGGAGTTGCCGCAGCTTCAGCTAATAACGGTGTGGGTGTCGCCGGAGCATGCCCCGAATGCAGTATCATTCCGATAAGAATGAATATGGGCTGGGGATCTACTTTGGACCAGATAGCAATTGAATCTTTTTCGTGGGCAGCTGAACAGAATGCTGATATAATTTCAAATAGTTGGGGCCCTCCAGATGGTGGTGGAGCAATGGATATGAGCCAGCCTCTTAAAGATCTTGTTAGAAATTTAACCACAAACAGCAGGAACGGAAAAGGGATACTGATATTTTTTGCTGCAGGCAATGGAAATGAAAGTATTGAAACAGACGGTTTTGCAAGCAATCCTGATGTTTTTGCTATCGGAGCTACAAATGCTTCCGGAATGAGATCCAGTTACTCCGATTTCGGACCTTCTCTTGATTTTATGGCACCAAGCAATGACATGGAAACCGGCTCAGGGGGTGACGGATGGGGTGGAAGCACTTTTGACGGTATCTGGACAACTGACAGAACTTTCGGCGGATATGAACCGGGCAACAACTATACGGGAGGTTTTGGCGGAACTTCATCTTCATGTCCTCTTGCTGCAGGTATAACGGGGCTGTTATTGTCTGCAAACCCCGATCTGACCAGGGATCAAGTTTATGAGATCTATATGGTAACCTCTGACAAAGTGGGCGATATGCAATATGACATGAACGGATTCAACACCCATTACGGATACGGAAGATTAAACACATGTGAAGCGGTCAAAATGGCTATAGAAATGAAAGGTGTAGATGTTTCGGGGGTAATTTGCGGAGAAAGTGATCACAACTTTGGAGATGATGATCCTGATCCTGATCCCGACCCCGACCCCGATCCCGATCCCGATCCTGATCCTGCCCCGGATACCGATAAAGAACAACCGGACACAGACGATGATGAAACGACAGTTGACGAAGATGTTCAATACAGGAAAAAAGATGGCGGATGTTCATGCAGTTTTATAAATATTTAATTTAACGGAGAAGGTCTTGAAAAGTTTTGTTTGTTTTTTAACAATGGTTTTGTGCACATTTTTTTACAGTTGTGCCTCAGGTGACCTCAAGGAGAGAGAGGTTGAGGAAGTTAAGGTGGAAAAGGAAGCGGTTTTGGAAATCAAAGCGTGTCCATGGAATTATCCTGAAGCTAAGATCGTCCCGGTTGAAGACAACTATTTCGGAACTGTCGTAATTGACAACTATCAGTGGCTTGAAAACAATGAAGACCCTGAAGTCAAAGCTTGGACTGAAGCACAGAACGAGCTCACAGAAAAGACCATTTTCGGTTGGGAACATACAGAAAAAATTGAAAAAAGACTTTCGGAGCTATGGGATTTTGATAAAATGCAAACTCCTGTCAGAAAAGGTGATAAGTTATTTTACCGTTTCATAGAAGGATTGCAGAATCAGCCTGTCCTTTATGTTCAAGATAGAGACGGAAACAAAAGAGAGCTTGTCAACCCCAACAAAATCAATGAAGAAGGGACAACTGCAATGGATTGGTGGTTTGCCTCTCCTCAAGGAAAATTTGTAGCTTACGGACTCAGTGAACTTGGATCAGAGCAAGCGGTACTTCATATAATAAATGTTGAAACCGGGGAAAAAGTTGACCAACCTATTGACGGTTGCAGATATGCTTCTGTCGGATGGCTGCCCGATGAAAGCGGTTTTTTCTATTCAAAAAGACTTGACGGAGATGTTGAAGGTCAGACAGATAAAGAACAGAGCATAAGGTTTCACAAGATAGGAACACCTGAAGAAGAAGATAAAGTGATCGCAGAAAGCACCATAGATGAAGGTATTTTGATAAGCACCATTGATGATGAGGGGAAATGGCTTCTTATCATTGAATATATGGGCTCAAGCGGCAGGGCTAGACTTACCCTTTACGATATTGAAAACGGTGATACTAAGGCAGTTGTTGACAATTTTGACGACATCTATGAAGCCACTGTTTCGGGTGGATATGTATATCTTAAAACTAACAAAGATGGCGCTGAAAACTGGAAAATAGAAAAGGTGAACTGCGAAACACTTGAGTGGGAAACAGTTGTTGCCGAACATGAAAAAGATGTAATTGACTATTTCGGTATTTCAGATGAAAAAATTATACTCACTTACATGCACGATGTTGCCAGCAAAGTTATTATATATGATCAGAAAGAGCAAACTTCAAAAGAGGTTGAACTTCCTGTTCTCGGTTCGGTTCACCACATGACTATCGGAGAAGATGGTGAATTTTTCCTCCATTTTTCAAGTTACGCCTACCCCCCTTCGATTTTCAGATACAGTGAAGAAAAGGGGCTTGAAACTTTCTGGAGTGCAGAAGTTCCGTTTGAAACAGAGAACCTTGTAACCGAACAGGTTTTTTATCAATCGAAAGACGGCACAAAAGTTCCGATGTTCATCGTCTATAAAAAAGGTCTGGAAAAGAACGGAAACAATCACACGATGTTAAGAGGTTACGGCGGATTTAACATCACTTATCCTCTTTATTTCAGTGCCACTAATGCTGTATGGCTTGAAACAGGCGGAATTGTTGCCATAGCTAATATCAGGGGCGGCGGAGAATACGGAAGGAGGTGGCATAGAGCCGGTATGCTTGAAAGCAAGCAGAATACTTTTGATGATTTTGCCTGGGCAATGAAATATCTCTCAAAAGAAGGCTATGCTTCTCCGGAAAAAATATCTATATGGGGCGGCAGTAACGGGGGACTTCTTACCGGAGCAATGGTAACTCAGTACCCGGAACTTTTCAAGGCGGCTCTTGTGGCGGTCCCTTTACTTGACATGCTGAGATTCCATAAGTTTCTTATCGGCAGGTACTGGGTAAGTGAATACGGATCAAGCGACGATGAAGAACAGTTTAAATATATCCATAAATACTCCCCGTACCACAACATTGTTGACGGTAAAGCGTACCCGGCAGTTCTTCTCACTGCGGGAGAACATGACTCAAGGGTACATCCGATGCATGCAAAGAAAATGGCTGCCGCTCTTCAAAAAGCAACTTCTTCTGATAATCCGGTCTTTTTATGGGTTGATACTAAATCGGGTCATGGACAAGGCAAGTCAACTCAGTTAAGGATAAGAAGTTCAGCTATGGAATTTGGTTTTTTTCTTAAAATGCTCGGAGTTGATCAATGGAACGGGAAATAGCTTTAGAGCTTCTGAAAAAACATCTTAAAAATAAAAATCTTGTCAAACATTGCATTGCAACTGAAGCGGCAATGGAAAATTTCGGAGTTGATCTTGAGCAGTTTCTCGATATTGTTCTA
>SLGQ01000363.1 GCA_007136595.1 Candidatus Sumerlaeota bacterium
CGAAATTTCCAAATATGTTTCCCTTGCCGTTGCTCTTTTTCACATTCCTCTGATAGTTCTTGATATCTACAGAATGTTTTATGATAAAGAACTTTTTTCACAGCCTGGATTTTTCGGGATAACAATTTTACATCTGGTATATTTCGTTATTTTTCTGGCACTTTATTTTATCGGGAGATTCTTGGTCAAAGAGGACTGCGACGAGGATCAAACTTGCGGGAAATTGAAAATTTACTGGAGGGTTTTTCTTTATTCAACTCTTACTTATGCAATGTTCTCTTCTCCGCTTTGTCATTTGATGCATGGTAATTCCACTACCTATTTTGTTACTGTAATGGGTATGTCTTCTGCAATGAGGATTGATAAAAAAGAGTTCCTTTCTTATCTTGCATTGCTTGGTTTTGTAACCCTTTTTATGATTTCGGGTGTTGAATCAAACAGTGAGATCTTTACCGGATACATTCTTGATTTCTTTACAGTATCTGTTATTGCTGTTTTTATAAATAATCTTGCAAATAGAAAATCTGTTGCAACTTTTAATTATAGAATGAATTTTGAAAGAGAACAGGCGGCTAACATAATTTCCAAAGAAGCCGGAAAAGCAAAAACAATTTTTCTTGCAAATATGAGTCACGAGATCAGGACACCTCTTTCGGGGATAAAGGGGATGCTTTCTCTTCTTGAAGGTACCGGACTTGATGAAACTCAAAAGAAGTATCTTGAACAGGCAGAAAAAAGTTCTGATATTTTAATTGACATTGTTGACGATCTTCTTGACATGAGCATCATTGACTCAGGAAATGTTGTGATTGAAGAAGAACCTTTTGATTTTCGTAACACATTTGAAACAACATTAAAAAACATTGAAAAATCTGCCACCGGTAAAAACATCTCTCTTGATATTGATATTGATCCGAAGATACCTGAGATGATAGTAGGGGACTCTTTAAGAATTTCACAGGTTATGGTAAACCTTCTTTCCAATGCTGTAAAGTTTACTGAACAAGGTTCCATTGAAATAAAAGCTGAAGTTGTTAAAAAAGGTGCCACCAGTGAAAAAATGCTCAGGTTCGAAGTTAAAGACTCCGGTCCGGGGATCGACCCTGAAAATGTTGAAAAACTTTTTGAAAGTTTCTATCAGAATGACTCAGGTTTCAGAAAAAAATTTCAGGGAGCCGGACTTGGACTTTCAATTTCAAAAAAGCTTGTTGAAAGAATGGGTGGAGCAATTTATGCTGCGAATAACCCCGGAAAAGGGGCGGTTTTTTATTTTGAAATACCCCTGAAAGTTCCCGATACCGACAATAAAGTTTCAGGCGGAATTGAATCCCCAATGCAAATCCCCACTTCCCTTGAAGGTTTGAAAATACTTCTTGTTGAAGATAATCTTATTAACAGGGAACTTCTTGTAAGATTTTTGACAAATGAAAAAGGTACCGTGATAACTGCCGGAAATGGAGTTGAAGCGATCGAAAAGTATAAAGCGGGATACTTCGATGTTATTTTAATGGACATACAAATGCCGGTAATGGATGGAGTTGAAGCAGTGAAACATATCAGAGAGTATGACAAAGAAAGAAAACGGCATATTCCGATCATCGCTTTAACAGCCTATGCAATGAAAGGTGACAGACAGAAATTTATCAACGAAGGAATGGACTCATACCTTTCCAAACCGGTCAAAAAAGAAGTGCTTGTTCAGGAAATAATTAGTACCATAATGAATTTGAAAGGGCATCAATAACCCTCACACTCTTTTTCTCTTTCCGAGTATAATTCTTCGATTTTACGAAGCAGATTGAAACTTTTTTCAGTATATCGGTTGTCTTCGTTTATCCTTTCAGAAGCTTCAATGCTTCTTTTAAGGTATCTTCGCGGTCTTGTGAGAAGTCCCGATATCCTTTTCCAGAGTTCACATTCGTAGACTTTTGATTCTTCTTCATTTAATTCTTCAGGTATCGGGATAGATATCATTTCCTGGTAAAGTGTTGTGTAAAGCCTTGATATTTCAAAAGCACTTGCGTTTGTCCAGTAAATGACACCTGTCTGGATAACAATGAGATAGTGAGCTTGAGCATCAAGTATCATTTTACATTTTTCATATAAACTTTCTTCACTTTCCTCAAGGGTAGCACTGTAAAACTTCATGCTTCCGATAACACCTAAAATAAAGTTGCCGTAAGCATAGTTAGGGTTATACATGAGTTCATTCCGTCTTCTCCCTTTGCGGGTTCTATGGATCAGGTAGTCTGTAAGTTTTTTTCCGTCATCCTTGTTTCCTGTCATAACCAAAGCTTCCGCTTTTCTCAACCCTGCTTCTATTTCATAATTTTCATCAATAAAATGGCTGATCCTTCCATCTCTTAGAAAAGAATCACTTTCGTTTATGATATCATCCCATGACTCGCTGTTTCTTAAACTTTCCATAAGAAGAAGCCATGAATCCCGTATGTCTGACGGTTTAAAAAAAAGGTCTCTCGCAAGCTTGAATCTTTTTCCGCTTTCTATCCAGTCATTCCGTTTCATAGCTATCAGTCCGAGATTGAATTGTGCTGCGGCACTGTTTCTGTAGTGTGGATTTATTCTTAAAATATCAAGATATATTTTTTCTGCCTGGGAATAGTTGCCGCTATCGTAAAAAGAGTTCGCCATTTTAAAAAGCATGTCAACATCTTTTGTTTCTTCTCCTTCAAGTGTTTTGAGAAGGTTGGTGTTTTCAGAATAGGAAAAGGAAAATCTTTCAACCCTTTCAGGTGTTGTTTCTTTTGCTGTAACTGTTTCTTTACTTCCTGCCGTTGCACAGCCGAAAAACAATAAAAGGAGTGATAAAAAAAGTAGTCTGTTCATTTTAATTTAAAAAAAGTTCTGCCATGTTGCCGGGCATATCGGCACTTAAACAAAGAGGTTTACAAGTTACAGGGTGAATAAGCTCAATGGAATGTGACCACAAAGCTATATCTCCTTTCTTTTTTAAATTTAAAGGGTTGTATTTAAAATCATTTACTATGGGGAAGCCTCTGGAAGAAAATTGAACTCTTATCTGATGACTCCTCCCGGTTTTAAGATCAATTTCAACTATTGCTCTTTTTCTGTTTTTCAAAATAACTTTGTAGTTGAGAGTTGCTTTTTTTGCTCCGTCAACAGACATTTCAGTCACAGCAACCTTGTTGTTTTCGCTGTCTTTTATAATGTGATCTTCAAATGTTCCTGATCTTTCCAGCGGAAACCCTTCAATTACCGCAAGGTATTTCTTTTTCCACTCACCTTTTCTGATCTGGTCACTCAATCTGGAAGCAGCTTTTGAAGTTTTAGCAAAAAGCATTACACCGCCGACAGGTCTGTCCAATCTATGAACTATTCCTAAAAAAACATTGCCGGGCTTTTTATATTTATTTTTCAGGTGATCTTTTATCATGTTTTGCAAGTCATAGTCTCCCGAAGAATCTTTCATAACAGGAATTCCACATTCTTTTATTACTGAAATGAGATGATTGTCTTCATAAACTATTTTCAATTCCATTTTGCTCTGTTTTTTATTTCCCGTTTTACAAAAGGGATGATTTCAGAAGAAAAACCTCTCGAAACGAGCTTTTTTTCAATTACAGCCATGTCAGACAAATTTAACTTGTCAACAAGGTTCAAAGCCGCCTCTTTTTCCATTTCTTCCGTGTAGCAACACCTCATATCCATCTTTTCAAGGATATCAAAACACCCTTTTTCATAAAGTTTTTTCTTTAGATAAAAAAATCCTTTTAATTTTTGAGCGATCTCTTTTGAATATTTTTCAAGAACTCTCCGGTCATCGAGATAGTTATAGTTTGCCAGATACTCCATAACCTTGTCTGCAATATCGTCTGGAGCCCCCTTTGCAATGACTTTGTTTTTAAGTTCTGATGAAAAATAATCTCTGGAAGCAAGAAGCTTCAAAGCAATTTTTATGAAATCTTTTTCGTTATTCACCTGAACCGTCATATTCAAATTCGGTAGGCTGATATTGACCGTCGCCTCCTTCTTTATCAAAAGAACCCCAGTCTCCATCTCCTGAAATGCTTACTCCCTGCATTCTCAAAGTAAGATCATCAGGACTGCTGGCATTATCAAGAGCCTCTTTTTCTGTAATGTGACCATCTTTAAAAAGTTGAAAAATTGACTGGTCAAAAGTTTGCATACCGTAAGTCTGGTGTCCTTTCTGGATTACATCGTGGATCTCTTTAAAACGGGACTCATGAAGAATTATTTCTTTTACAAGCTCAGAAGCAACAAGAACTTCTACAGCAGGAACCCTTGCTTTCCCATCTTTTTTCTTTAACAGTCTTTGACTTATTGCGGCTGCAAAAACACTGCCAAGTTGCTGCCTGATCTGAGACTGGTTATGGGGTGGAAAGACAGAGATTATCCTGTTAATGGTTTCCGCAGCGTTTAAAGTGTGGAGTGTGCTTATGACAAGGTGTCCCGTTTCGGCTGCGGTAAGAGCGATCTCTATTGTTTCAAGGTCTCTCATTTCTCCAACCATTATAACATCGGGATCCTGTCTCAATGAGCTTCTCAAAGCTGAAGAAAAAGATTTAGTATCGATCCCGATCTCTCTTTGACTTATAATGGATTTTTTGTCTCTTATAAGAAACTCTATCGGATCTTCAATGGTTATGACATTACATGTCCTTGTGGCATTGATATAGTCAACCATCGATGCCATTGTTGTTGATTTTCCGCTGCCTGTTGTGCCGGTAACAAGAACAAGCCCTCTTTTGTAGAGTGCAATTTTTTTTATTATCGGCGGTAACGTAAGCTC
>SLGQ01000200.1 GCA_007136595.1 Candidatus Sumerlaeota bacterium
ATGAACTGGGGCGGCTCAGGACGATGGAAATGGGAATTTGAAAAACCCTCCGGAAAACAGGAATAAAATCCTTATCTTTAAACCCCTTTCGGGCGGGAAGATGTGAGTAATTTCTCAGCCACAGATTTCGTCACTCATTCCATTCGTTCCTCTACACAGATTAAGACAATTTATCCATACATGCCTGCTTTTTATATAGATTTATTGCGCCCTGACCCCAATTTTTCGACTATTTGGGAGTCAAATCCAAAAAAGTCTTGACTATTCGGGAATGCGTGCTATTATAGTCGAATGAAACGGTCAATTGAGTCACACATAAAAAATGACCTTTCAAAGAAGATAATACTTCTTTCAGGTCCAAGACAAGTTGGGAAAACCACTTTATCAAAGATGATGTCAAACAATTATGATTATTTCAATTTTGACTCAGCAGAAGACAGGCTTGCAATGTTGGAAAAAAGTTGGGACAGAAAAAAAGAACTTATAATTTTTGATGAACTTCACAAGATGGATAACTGGAAAGGGTGGCTCAAAGGAGTTTACGATACAGAAAAACGACCACCCCACTTTTTTGTAACTGGAAGTGCCAGACTTGACACTATAAGAAAAGTTGGAGATTCTCTTGCAGGAAGATTTTTCAGATTCAGGCTGCACCCTATTGATGTGAAAGAAGCAACTTCAGTTTGCTCACCTGACGAAGCTCTTGACAGGATCCTGAAAATAGGGGGATTTCCCGAGCCTTTTCTTGAAAATGATGAAGTTTTCTACAAAAGATGGAAAAAGACCCACCTTGATATCATTTTAAGGCAGGATCTCATTGACCTTGAAGCTGTCAGTGACATAAAATCAATTGAAACACTTATTGAACTTTTAAGACATCGGGTCGGAAGCACAGTTTCATACTCAAATCTTGCAAATGATCTCCAGAAAGACCCTAAAACAATCAAAAGATGGCTTATCATACTTGAAAATCTTTTTATTATTTTCCCTGTTACACCTTTTCATAAAAAAATTACCAGAGCTATCACAAAAGAACCGAAATATTATTTCTTTGATACTGGTCAGGTTATCGGGGATGAAGGTGCTGTCTTTGAAAATGCGGTTGCATGTACACTTTTAAAAGAAATCCATAAAAATGAGGATGTTCTCGGAATTGACGGAAAACTCCATTTTATAAAGAATAAAGATAAAAAAGAGATCGATTTTGCTATTTCTCAGGATGGAGTGATAACACACCTTATCGAAACAAAACTGAGTGATGACAATTTGAGCAAAAATTTTTCCAGCTTTGAAAAATATTTCCCGGAAAGTAAAAAAATCCAGCTTGTTAAAAATCTTTCAAGAGAAAAAACCTACCCGACAGGAGAAAACATCTTAAAAGCATCTGATTTTCTTGCAGAATTGAAACTTTAAAAAGCTACAAAACAATTTAAACCAATCCGGCAAATCCCATGAATGCAAGAGAAAGAAGTCCTGCTGTGATAAGGGCTATCGGTGCACCTTTCATTACTGCGGGCGGATCATAAAGATCAAGCTGTTCTCTGATACCGGCAAAAACTACAAGTGCTATGAAAAATCCTATGGAGTGGGAAATTGCAAAAGCAACGCTCTGAAGAAGATTGAACTGATTTTGAATTACGAGTATTGCAACACCGAGAACGGCACAGTTGGTAGTAATAAGAGGAAGAAAAACTCCAAGAGCCTGATAAAGCGGCGGAGAAACTTTTTTCATCACTATTTCAACCATCTGCACAAGAGAAGCAATAACTAAAATATATGTCACTGTTCTCATGAACTCTATTTCCAGCGGAACAAGAACAAGATTGAAAATAAGATATGTCGAAATAGTTGCCATTGTCATAACAAAAAGAACTGCGGCACTCATTCCGATAGAAGTTTCAACTTTGCTTGAAACACCGAGAAAAGGGCATATTCCAAGGAACTGTGCAAGAACTATGTTGTTTACAAAAACAGCTCCGATAAAAATAATCAAATATTCCATATTGCTACCTCCTTAAGCTGCTTTCTTTTTCATTAAAGCGTTTACAAATGCAATAAGAAATCCAAGAACTATGAACGCTCCGGGAGGCATGATGAAAAGCAACATCCCGTCAGCACTTTCAGGTATGAATTTGAAATCAAATATTGCACCGCTTCCAAGAATTTCTCTCAAACCGCCAAGAGCAGTAAGAGCAAATGTAAAACCGAGACCCATTCCTGCACCGTCAATTATTGAAACTCCCACACCTTTTCTTGAAGCAAAAGCTTCCGCTCTTCCAAGAATAAGACAGTTAACAACTATAAGGGGAATAAAAAGTCCAAGCTGTTCATAAAGATCGGGTAGAAAAGCTTCAAGAGAAAGATCAACGATAGTAACAAAACTTGCTATGACAACGATGAAAGCAGGAATCCTTACCTTGTCGGGGATAAGGTTTTTAATCACTGCAATTACTGTGTTGGAACAAAGAAGCACTGCTGTTGAAGCAAGTCCCATTCCAAGTCCGTTAATCGCTGAACCGGTAACTCCAAGAGTTGGACACATACCGAGAAGAAGAACAAATACCGGATTTTCTTTTATAAATCCTTTGGTAAATTCTTTCCACATACTCATTTTGTCCCTCCTTTCTTCATCGCTTCATAAGCCACCTGAACAGCATCACAGAACGCTCTTGAAGATATTGTGGCGGCAGTTATCGCATCAACTTCACCACCGTCTTTTACAACAGCAACTTTAAACTGTGACGGGTTTTTACCTTTGACCTGATCTTTGAAAGAAGGCATTGCCATTTTCGTGCCAAGTCCCGGAGTTTCTCTATGTTCCAGTATTTCTGTATTATAAACATTTCCCTGTGCATCAAAACCAACCATTACCCAAACATCTCCACTGAATCCCTTATCAGAAACAGATTTGACGGCAGTTCCTACAATTTCACCACCCTTTTTAGCATGATAAAGCTCAAGTCTGTCAAACCCTTCAACTTTAAAAGAATCACCCAGCTCATCAAATTCAGGAACAACTGCTTCTATTGCTTCTGCCAACTTTCTTGCTCTAACTTCATCGGCAATAGGCTTTGTCTGGGTGTAAGTGAACCCGAGTGCCAATGCACTTGTTAGAGATATTGCCGTAAGCACCAGCACCATATTGACGAAAGTGCTTTCAAGCTTTTTCTTTTCTTCAGCCATAGTTCACCTCCGTACCGAACTTTTTAGGTTTAATGTATTTATCAATAAGTGGAACAAAAGCATTCATGATAAGTATGGAGAACATGCAACCTTCAGGATAGGCTCCGAAAAGCCTGATCGCAACACAGATAACACCTGCTCCTACAGCAAAAATAACTTGTCCCCAAAGACTCATGGGGCTTGTTACCATATCTGTCATCATGAAAAATCCTCCCAGCATTACACCACCTGAAAGAATGTGGAAAACAGGGTTGATATTGGCAGTGTCATTTATAAGCCACATTATGCCTGTCAGAACAAAAATAGTTCCCAGATAAAGAACAGGAATATGCCAGGTGATTATCTTTCTGTGGATAAGATAAATACCTCCGATGATTATTGCAAGAGCACTCGTTTCACCTAGGGATCCACCCACTGTTCCAATAAAAAGATCCCAAAGTTCAGGCAGTTCCGAGAAATTGCCTTCTTTAAGAACACCCAAAGGGGTAGCAGATGTCATTGCATCCAGTTTTGAAGCAATATCCCACTCCCATGCACTTTTCAAAGGAATGGGCCAAGTGGTCATATCGACAGGAAAACTCATCAACATAAACCCTCTTCCGACAAGTGCCGGATTAAAAGGATTTTTACCAAGTCCGCCAAAAGCCATCTTGCCGACAGCTATTGCCACTATCGATCCAACTACAACCTGCCACAAAGGAATGCTGCTTGGAAGATTAAATGCAAGAAGGATCCCTGTAACAGCGGCAGAACCGTCAAAAGCTGTTATCTCACATTTCATAAGAAATTTTTGTATGAGATACTCGCAAAACACACATGTTATCAATGCAACTGCTGTTACTGCGACAGCTCTGTAACCGAAATTGACAACAGAAGAAATAAAAGCGGGGATCAGAGCTATTACAACTCCCCACATAACATGTTCAACTGTATATTTCCCTTTTTCATGGGGGGAAAGCGATACAATAAATTTACTCATTTTTTACTCCTTTCCCATCTTATTCTGTTAACATTAGCTTTACCGAGTCTTATCAGATCAAGGAGAGGTCTTGATGAAGGACAGGTGTAACTGCAGCTTCCACACTCAATGCAATCGGTTGCGGCAAGTTTTTCCACTTCATCCCATCTTTCCTTGTCTGCGATTTTTTCAAGAAGATAAGGTTCCAAACCCATAGGACATACCATTACACATTTGGCACATCTTATACAGTTGCGGGTTAACTTTCTTCTTGCCTCTGCTTTATCCATAAAAATTATTCCGCTGGTACCTTTTGTGACAGGTATATCAACAGAAGGAATTGCTTTACCCATCATGGGTCCGCCATTTATAACCTTTTCAGTCCCTTCGGGCATCCCGCCCACGGCTTCAACAAGCACGGAGAGCGGTGTTCCTACCCTAACCATATAGTTGGCGGTCTTTGTGAGCTTTTTTCCAGTGACAGTAACAACTCTTTCTATTAACGGTTTATTTTTCTGTACAGCTTCATAAACTGCAAGTGCCGTTCCCACATTGTTAACTACACAACCGACATCCAGAGGAAGTTTGCCTGACGGAACTTCACGGTTGAGAACTGACTTTATAAGCTGTTTTTCAGCACCTTGAGGATACATAACCTTAAGCGGCTGAATAATGGTTCCCGGATAGACAGAAGCTGCTTTTTCCATCTTGGCAATGGCTTCAGGCTTGTTTGCTTCGATACCCACTATCGCTTTTTCAACACCGGCTGCCTTTTTCATTATTTCAATGCCGATCATGATCTCTTCAGTTTTTTCTATCATGATTCTATCGTCAGCAGTAAGGTACGGCTCACATTCGACAGCATTGATAACAACTGTGTCAACTTTTTTACCTTCCGGTATCATGTATTTTACATGACTTGGGAAACATGCACCGCCAAGCCCCACTATTCCGCATTCTTTAATACGGTCAACTATTTGTGAAGGTTCAAGTGTGATCTCTTTTTTAAGGTCGGGTGATCTGTCTATCGACTCTTCCCATTCGTCACCTTCAACATCAATTATTACCGATTTTACTTTGTAGCCCGATCCGTCTGCGACCGGATCAACTGAAAAAACTTTTCCGCTGACAGGGCTGTGAATGTTCGCGGAAATAAAAGCCTCCCCTTTTCCTATCAAAGTTCCAACCTTAACAGTGTCACCTTTTTTCACGACAGGATTTGCAGGAGCACCTATATGCTGGTTAAGGTGAACCGTCACCCTTTTCGGCAGAGTTACCGGTTCAATGGGATTTCCCGCCGCCATTTTATTTTCAGGCGGGTGAACTCCACCCAGTTTAAAAGTTTTAAGCTTCACAACTTCCCCCTTTTTTATCATTTATTAACTTCATCTTGATCTTTTTTTTCACTTTCAGGTTCCGGGTTTTCAACAGGTTTAGGTTTCGGTTTAGGAGCCGGAGGCTCAAATGTAGCTTTTATCGCTTTTGTGGGACAAACAGGGATACATTTTCCACAAGCAATACATTTTTTCGGATCAATGTAAGCAAGAAAATTGTCAAGAACTATCGCCTGAATTTTTTCAGGACACTCTTTGACACATTTTCCGCATCCTATACATGCCGCTTTGCAAACCTTCATTGCTGCCGCACCTTTGTCATTGCTCATACAGTTTATCCAAACCCTTCTGCTTTTTCTTCCGACAGGTCTTATTTCAATTATCTTTCTCGGGCAGACTTTAACACATGCACCGCAACTTACACATTTTTCATCTATAACTACGGGGAGCATGGTTTTTTCATCAATATAGATCGCACCGAAAGAACAACTTACAACACAATCTCCAAGCCCCATACACCCGTAAGGACATCCTTTTTCCCCTGAAAAAAGAGCATGGGAAACAGAACATTTTGAAGGACCGTCATACTCTGTCTTTCTTGGAGCAAGCTCATTTGTTCCACCACATCTGACAACTGCCGTTGTCGGTTCAGAAGCTTCAACTTCAAGCCCGAGAACTTTTCCGATCTGAGCCATTGCTTCACTTCCGGCAGGAGGACAGTTGAAACCTTCAATAGATCCGTTGTCCGCCGCTTTTACAAGAGTTTCTGCAAATCCTCTGCAACCGGGATAACCGCACCCTCCGCAATTTGCACCGGGCAAAATGTCTGCAACTTTGTCGATCCTGGGGTCTTCTTCCACTCTAAATTTTTTTGCAATGAAAAAAAGGATCATACTTGCCCCCGCGGCAACAAGCCCCAGAGAGATAACCGAATAAAGAATTACTCCGTCCACAACTTACCTCACTCGTTATTATTAATTTTTCTGCAAGTAAAAAAGAAACTTTTATTGAAGTAGTTTTTCAATAAATATATTGCCCCGTAATAGGGAAGCAAAATGGCGAAAGATACCAGAGCAGCGGCAGTTTCAGAGCCTGTAAAAGAATAAGTTGCCACCAATGCCGTAACAACAATGATAAAAGGAAAGAAAAATGCCCACGCCACAGCTTTAAACCCGAATTTTATCGCCATCTCCACTGTCACTTCATCACCTTCATCAAATTTTCCGTCAGGAATACACTCTATGATTTTTTCGGAAAGATCGGCTGCACTGCACAGTCCCTTTGCATGACACTTGGAACAGGCACTCATCACCTCAATTTTAACTGAAACTTTATCTCCATTCTTACCGATGACTTTTCCTTTGTGACAAACCTTTGACTGTGACATACTCAAACGCCTAAAAAAAACTGCTTTCTGTTTACCCCTTCGATCTTGTTTTGTCAAATATATTGAACTATCAAATAAGAAAAAAAATGTCAGTTGTCTTCATAGGGAGCAGTCGGATCGGAAAAACCCCATACAAACATCTGATCTATTCTTACATTAAGAGCTTTGGCAAGTTTCTCTATGGTTCCGCTGCCTGGATAATCTATTTTACAATTTTCAATATCAGAGATATGGCTCCTGTCAACACCTGAAAGAAGACTCAATTTTTCCTGGCTCATTTTTTTATATTGACGAAGGAACCTGAGCCGCGGTCCTAAATTCTCCCGAATACTCATAGGGAAATAATAATTGAAATCTTTCAAAATGCTGTAGGCTGGGGCCTACATTTTCTTGACTTTCGTATTTGTTTTCCGGATAATCTTTCTCAGCTTAGGTTTTTTTTACCGGAGTTGAGATGAGTGATGTTTACTTAGGCAAAGCCCGGTCAGGTTCGGGTGCTTACTTTGATGTCAAATGGTCGGAAATAACAGGCAAAGTTTTTGTTTCAATGGGTATCTGGAGCGAGATCGGAACTGCCGATACTCCGGCAAAAGCCATGCTTCTTGCTGATAAGTGGTTAAGCGACAAATAACTTTTCATTTATATTCGCCGGCTTTCCTTGACTACATTTTTTCACATTATAAGATGAAACAGTTTTTTGCCGGGAGGATAATATGGAAAATTTCAGAAAAGCAAATATTGAAGATTTTCAAACAAAGCCTCTTTCTGTTTTAAGAAAAGAATGGGGATTGTTGACAGCAGGCACTTTAGAAGATTTCAATATGATGACAATAGGGTGGGGATATTTCGGAACCATGTGGAATAAGCCTGTTTTCGGAGCAGTTGTCCGTCCTAATCGTCACACATACAGCTACCTTGAAAAAAACAACCTTTTTACTGTTTCTTTTTTCAACGATCAATACAGGGAAAAACTTGAATTTTGCGGAACAAGATCGGGAAGAGATGTAAACAAAGCTTTTGAGACAGGTTTAAAACCTGTTGCAAAGGATGGAGCACTTTATTTTGAGCAGGCTGATACCATCCTCATTTGCAGAAAAATGTCTTTTCTTGATTTTAAGCCTGAAAATTTTATTGACCCTGAAATAATGGACAACTATCCTGAAAAACAGTTTCACCGCCTTTTCATAGGCGAAGTTTCAGAAATACTGGAAAAATAAACCCGGAAAATCAGATATCTACGCACCATACATTATTTGAGTATGTCCCGCCATGAAGAACCCCTCCGATCACACAGAGTTTAGTCAAACTTGCAGCGGCAGCATGAGAGCTTCTTCCCTCAAACCCTGCGGCACTGGCAACTATTCCCCATTTCAGTCCATCATGACTTCTAAGAATATCATTTGTTCTTGTAGAAAGAGTATTGCCGCCGATAATATAAAGAACATTATCGATTTTAACTAACGCGTGAAATGCTCTGGGGAAAAAATCACCCTGAGAACTTTCCCAATCTATACCGTTTTCAGAATACCATATAGTGTTATTGACTGACTGAAAAGATGCGTCTATGCCGCCTGTCAGAAAAAACTTTCCATCTAAAAGGGCACCGGAGAAACTGGAGTCGGCACCATAAGGAACTGTTTCGCTGATTTTATTCCAACCGATAGCATTTCTTTCCCAAATACCGTTTGCAGGCTCAAGAATGCTGCCTGCTACACTGAAAACAAAAATACTTGAACCTTTTACTATGGCTTCAAAATTTGATCCGGGCTTAAATCCGTCAGAACCGACATTGTCCTGTGTCCAGGATGTTCCATTTGTTGAATACCAGACAGAGGAACTGTTAGTTCCTGCACCGTCTCTGCCACCTATCACCCAAAGCTTGCCGTCAAAAACGACACATTTGTGTCTCTGTCTTTGACCGAAAGGGGCTTCCGCCATTTCCTCAACCCATGTTATTCCGTCAGTTGAAGACCAGATATCAGAAAAAGTGGTGCTTGAAGTTGCTCCGCCTATGATCCAGAATCTGCCATTGAAATGTGCGGCACAGTGACTCGCCCTGGGTTCAAAAGAAGCTGTGTAGTTGTTGCCTTCAGTCCATTCAATAATGCCTGACCTTTCAGTACAGGTGATAGTGTCCCAACCGGAACAATCATCCTTGCAGTATGCTTTTCCACCCGAATATTTTGTAGGATCAATATCAATGCAATCATCAATTGAACTGTCACAAACTTCAAATCCCTCTACTATTCCATTGCCGCATTCTGCCACACCTTCGACACAATCATCAAGTATCCATCCATCACAGGTATCATTGCACTGGGCATTACCCAGATAATATTTCGGATCTATTTCAATGCATCTTCTTGTTTCGTTGTCGCAAACTTCACCTAATTCAACTATTCCGTCTCCACAGAAAGGTTCTCTTTCATCACAAGTTATCGTGTCCCATCCGCTGCAATCATCTTCACAAGCCGCTTTGCCTCCTGAAAACAGGTAGGGATCTATCTCAACACAATCTATCACACCGCCGTCACACTCTTCCGGACCTTCAACGATACCGTTACCGCATTCATGAAAAACTTCTTCACAGGTTATAGTATCAAATCCGAGACAGTCGTCTCTGCACCATGCTTTGCCACCCGTATAAAGTCTGTCATTAATGTCAACACAATCGACAAGGTTTCCGTCACACACTTCCCCTTCTTCCACAACTCCGTTTCCACAAGTATCAGGAATGCCGTCATCATCTGACACTTCAGATTCATCGTTTGTGACACCATTTTCATCATTACTTCCGGTATCATCATCAACGGGAACAACTTTCTTTGAACCGCCGCATGATAAAATGAGCAATGAAATTAAAAAGATAACTATCAATCTTTTTTTCATCATATCAATCTCCCAATTCACATAAAATCAAATAACCGGTAATGATACCACCTTTTTTATCAAAGGTCAAATTGCGGGAGCTGTTTCGCTCACATAAACAGTATAACCATGACTTCAAGTCTATATTAAATTATTTTCAGGTTTTGGGGTATACCTGCATGGTTCTGATTCAGAAAGCTGAACCCCGAACTCACTCTCAAAAAGTACTGTTTTACGAAAAATTTAAATCAAGGACGAATCCCGTCTCTATATTTCATAAAAATATAATCGTTTGGTGTTTATTACCCTAGTTGGAGGTCACGATGAAATTATTTGCAGGTTTTATTTTTGTTTTTGCCTTTTTTTTCTTTGTATCATGTGAAAATGATTCTACGGGCAGCTCAAATCATGATGAAATGAACGATGATGAAATTGTTTCTGACGATCATTTTGAAAATGAAGTTGAAGAAACCATTGATGAAAACGAACAGGATGCAGAAACAGAAGATCTTGATGAAACAGAAACTATTGACGAAGATGAAGTTGTTGAAATTCCTGACGAAGAAGAAATCCCTTCAGAAATGACAAAGGAAGAGTTCATGGACAAAGTTGAAGGTCGCTATGCTCATTACGATATCGTTGCTTATTATACTGACATGGGATTTATGGGGATTTTTAAAAATTTGATCATTTCTTATGGGTTTACAACTTTTGAAAGGGAAGATGATAAATTAAAGATCACTGACCGGTTCTGCCATTCAGAACAGATCACAAACCAGAATTTCACAGCTACAGTGCCCGATGAGTTAACTCAGGCAATTATTCCCGATTCAACTTATATGGATATCAGAAAAGATGATGAAGGTAATTTTTATTTATGGAGACCCAGAACTCCCACACTTCTTGGAATTGAGTATGATGATCCATATAACACACCTCTTCCTGAATCAATAAAACCTGATGACCCTAGACTTGTTGATGCCGACAACGATGGGAAACCGGGAGTTACAGTGTTTATTGACATGTTTGGAAGAAGGGAAGAAATATACATAGCCAGAAGAGAGATATTTGCCTTTGAGGCATACCTGATGGAAAATGGAAATATAGAAGGTGTTGTACATGACGATTCTGAACAGATTGTTATAGATGCAACAAATTTTCTTTTGAAAAGTGACGATGAATGGATCCAGTACAGAGGTGAAAATGGGGATGATTACAGCTTAAGCCCAATTATCCTTGTTCCAATTGATGACAGCTATGATTGTGAAAAACTGATGCAGCAAAGAGATGAACTGTTTCCTCCTAATCCGCCCGTATGGGAAGACTGATCTTACAGTTATTTGAGAAAAACTTCTATTCCTTCCCTTATTTTTTTCAGATCTACGATCGTATTCAGACACGGACCCTCAGGTCTGTCGTTGAGAACACCGTAAACAGGTATAGGATAAACAAGTGAAATTCCTTCAGAAAGATCATGGTGGCAGGCAACAGCAACAATACCTTTTGGCAGTTTTTCTTTTGCAATTCTTCTTGCAAGAGTTCCTCCTGTCACAACAAAACCTTTCACTCCATATTTATCAAGAAGATTTTTAAGCCCACCAATTTCGCAGATGCCGCACTCTTTACAATTCCTAATATCTGTGGTTATCCTTATGTCACATTTTGTACTTTGAAGACAATGGGGAAGAAGAACCAGAAGCTCGTCGGGGGAAATCTTAGAAGAGCTTCTTTCGACTATTGAATTATTCATTTTGACAAACTCTTCCCAAGCTGAAAGTTTATTCTTTTTAATTAAACCTGAGTAAAATGAGGTGACAGGAAAAATGTAATATCTGTAAAGCGGTGAAAGATTGACTCTGTTGAGCGCTCTGCCAGAGACCATCAAATATAAACCGGAAGAGTAAGCTCCAAAAAGAACAACAAAAAGAAAAGTTATAAGATAAAAGACACCAGGGTTGATAGATATTCTGGGATAAATAAGGTAATAGAAAAATAAAAGCGTGAGTAAATAAAAGATTGCGGAAACTAATATCCCCAGCCGGCTCATGTTTCTCCCGAAGAGATCAAAATTCAATCTAACATAAACAGTTTAACCTTAAAATTAACATTTTCAATGTTTTTAAAACAATACCGTTATATTGGACTTTTCACACAAGTTATGTTAAAATGCTACAGCAGTTAGTGTTTTTAAGGGAGGAATGATATGATATGGAAATTTTTGACAGCTATTTTAATTTCGCTATTTCTTTTCCCTTCATGTGACAGCGGTGTAAAACAGGTCAAGCCAGGAGAGAATCATAATGTCAGTGATGAAGACCAGACCGCTGACAATGATGTTCCTGATGGAGAAGATGTTGGAGACACTGGAGACACTGGAGACACTGGAGACACTGGAGACACTGGAGACACTGGAGACACCGGAGACACCGGAGACACTGGAGACACCGGAGACACTGGGAACACAGGAGACACAGGAGACACAGGAGACACTGGAGACACCGGAGACACCGGAGACACAGGAGACACTGGTGGTGGTGACTACAGTTGTGTAGAAATAATGGAATGCAATGAAATGTGTTCCAATGATGATATAACATGCCAAAATAATTGCTATAGCAACGGTACTCCTGAAGGAAAATCAGATTTTGACAATCTTTATGAATGTCTGAACGACAACGGGTGTCTTGCTCTTCCTTACGAAAAACAGTACCAATGTCTTGTTGATTATTGTCCTTCTTACGGTGACATTTGCGGAATTCAGCTTCCTTCATGCACAAGTGAGTGTCATGAATCGGGGAAAAAACAATGTTCAATTGATTTTTCTTCAGTTGTTGAATGTCAAATGTACGAAGATGGTTGCCAGTACTGGACTATCGTTGAATACTGTGACAATAATTCATGTAAAACAACTTCGGGAATTGCTAAATGTGACATCGAATATTTTCCCGTTCGGGACACTATTGCAGATGGAGCTCCATCAAGTTCTGAGAAAGAAAGAGTTTTTAAAGGGAATGAATTTGTTTGCGAACACAATGCAACTATTTTGAACTTTGAAATATATCTTGATCCTGCTTGGGTTGCAGGTTCAAACACTGAAATTCATTTTGCCCTTTATGAAAAAAAATCTGATGATTCATGGGAAAGAAAATATGACAGAAAAATATCTGTAGCCAATTTTGGTGTCAATGCTCAATACTATTCTACCGGTGATATTTCAATTGATATTGAAAAAGACAAAAATTATGCCATAGGAGCTTACTGGAACAGAAAGTGCAGATACTATTTCAATTCATCTTTAAGCGGAGAAATTTTAAACTTTGGAACACAGATCAGAGCTATAGGAAAAGAAGGTTTGAACGGACTTCCTGCAACTCTTGACAACTATGACAACACTTCCGTCAGAATGAGAGTCAGATCTATCCTGAAATAAAAATCACTCAAAATCTTTATTCATAAAAAAATAGTGGTAACATTACCTTGTTTTAGATGTTATTGTCTTTCACGGAGTGAAGTTTTGGAAAAAAAACAGAAAAAGAAATTTTTTGATGCGGTTCTCAATTTTGTTGAAAAAACAGGAAACGCTCTCCCCCACCCTGTCACCCTATTTGCCATTGCGGCTCTGCTTGTTCTGATATTTTCATATATCGGGCATCTTGCAGGTTGGAGCGTCATTCATCCGGGAACAAAAGAAACGATCACTGTTAACAACCTTCTTACAATAGAAGGGCTGCACAGGATAATGACGGAGATGGTTCCAAACTTTACGGGGTTTGCACCTCTTGGGATAGTTCTTGTCGCAATGCTTGGTATCGGTGTGGCGGAATACAGCGGACTTATAAACAGCTCCATCAAGATGGTCGTCCTTTATTCACCGAAAAAACTTCTTACTTTTACTATTGTTTTTGCAGGAATTATGTCAAACATAGCAAGTGATGCGGGCTATGTCCTTCTCATTCCTCTTGCAGGGATCATTTTTCATGCTGCCGGAAGACATCCGATAGCAGGAATGGTTGCCGCATTTGCAGGGGTTTCAGGCGGTTTCAGTGCCAACCTCTCAATAAGTACTCTTGACCCCATGCTTTCAGGACTTTCCCAGGAAGCGGCAAGAATTCTTGATCCCAATGTGGTCGTTCTTCCTACCTCAAATTACTACTTCATGGTTGCTTCGACATTTGTCATTTCAGGTGTCGGAACATGGATCACAGAAAAGATCATTGAGCCGCGACTTGGAAAGTATGAAGGAGAAGCTGTCAGTGATGAAAGCACCGATCTCGGAAAAAATGAAAGAAAAGGGGTACTTTATGCCGCCATAGCGAGTGGAGTAATATTTGCAATAATTCTTATAGGAATAATCCCCGGAAACGGATTTTTGAGGGCGATGGACGGATCTTTTCTCACCTCACCTTTTATTACAGGGATAATTACAGTTCTCTTTGTCCTTTTTGTTGTTGCCGGCATTGCTTACGGTATCGGTGCAGGAACAATAAGAAGTGACAATGATGTTGTTATGGGAATGGAAAGTTCAATGAAATCAATGGCTCTATACATAGTTCTTGCGTTTGTTGCCGCTCAGTTCGTCTCTTTTTTCAACTGGAGCGATCTTGGGATAATCATTGCAGTCAAGGGTGCCGACTTCCTTAAATCAACTCAACTCAACATGACCATGATGGTAATACTTTTTGTCCTTTTATCAGGTTTTTTCAACCTTTTTGTAGGGAGTGCTTCAGCAAAATGGGCATTGCTGGCACCAATATTTGTGCCGATATTCATGACTCTGGGATTTTCTCCCGATCTTGCTCAGGCTGTTTACAGGATCGGTGACAGCACAACAAATATCATAAGTCCCATGATGAGTTACTTTGCTCTGATAATTGCTTTCATACGGAAATACGATAAAGATTCAGGTATCGGAACAATAATATCACTTATGGTACCATATTCCATTGGATTTCTTATTGTCTGGACAATAATGCTTGTCTTATGGATAGCAGTTGGAATTCCTCTTGGCCCGGGAGCAACAATTTTTTACACGCCTTAAAATCATGAAAAAGAGTATCTTTTCGCTGTCTTTTATTATTTTTTCTTCAATTGCAGTATATTTCAGCAGCGAATTTGTTTTCATAAAAGAATTCCTTAAAATATCACCTGTAGTTGTCGCAGTTTTTGCAGCACTTACTTTTGCTGTATGTATGAGGTTTAACAAAAGCAGGGTTTCCTTTATCCTCCTTTTACTTCTTTCATGGTTTTTTAAAGATTCGACACCTTATACCGGATCGATACCGCAAAACGAATTTATGGTATTTATTGCATTCAATGTTTTATATCTGGCAAATTCAAACGAAAGGGGGGTGATATCTGTTCACGGTTTAAAAAAACTGGTGTTTATTGTTTCTCAGCTAATCCTCCTATACTATTTTACCGTTCACAGCGACTCTGTTTACAATGAATCTACCAACAGCATAATTACTACCATACGGTTCATGATGAACATCCAATATTTTTTCCTTCCATTTGTCCTTTTTTTAATAGCAGTTTTCAACAACATTGTAAGGGATAAGAGTTACGATATATCTTTTGCTGTCGGAACTGCCTCGGGGTTGGCAATTTTAACTGTTCTTGGCGGGGATATTTCCGGGCTTAACATGATAGTTGCCTCGACCCTTATTTTCATTGGAACACTTTCATCAATTTATACAATATCTTACATTGATGAACTGACAGGGCTCCCCGGCAGAAGGGCATACAATGAATATGTTGCCGCCATAGGGAAAAAATTTACGATAGCAATGTCTGACATTGACCATTTTAAGAAATTCAACGATACACATGGACATGATACAGGAGATGAGGTTCTTAAACTTGTTGCAAAAGTTTTATCATCTGTCGGAGGTGGTGGAAAAGTTTTCCGTTTCGGAGGTGAAGAGTTCGTTATAGTTTTCAACGGCAAATTAAAAGAACAGACAGTTGAATATCTTGAAAACATAAGGGGAAAAATTTCAGAAACCCCTTTTACCGTCAGAAACCGTGCAACCAGAAAAAAATACAAAAAAACCGGACAGAAATCAAAACAGACCTCTTCAAAAAACATAAAAATAACAATGAGTTTTGGAGCAAGTGATTCTAGAACCTACAAGAAACCTGAAAAAGTTATGAAAGAAGCCGACAAAGCACTTTACCGATCAAAAAAAGCCGGCAGAAACAAAGTGACTGTCTAGGGGAATTCATTTTAAACATTAAAACCTTTCCACCATGTTACTCTTTTGTCCTTGCAAGCCGGAAACCAAGATAACTGCCACGCTCTGTTGTGTCAGAATCGCCACGAGTTGCAGAACGGCAAGAGAGGGAACTGGAATCCCAGCTTCCGCCCCGTCGGACACGATTGAAGCCGATTTCCGGTCCCGCGGGGTCTATCGCAGGTGCTGTCTCCGTTCCTGCCGGATAAACATCCTCATACCAATCCCAAACCCATTCCCAAACATTGCCGCTCATGTCATAAAGACCGAAAGCATTGGGAAATTTTCCTCCAACTGAGTGGGTTTTATCTTCTGAGTTGCCGCAATACCAACCTATGGAATCAAGATTTGGATCAAGCCCGCACTCTGTCACTGTTATATCCCCATTATAAAATGCTGTGTCTGTCCCTGCTCGTGCGGCATATTCCCATTCGGACTCTGTCGGGAGTCTATATCCAAGACAATTCTGCGGTTTGGAGTATGTGCTTTTCAATGAACAGTCAAAATCGGGTGCATCTCCTGTGCAGTCAAAACACTCAGGTAATCCCTCAAATTTCGAAAGTTCATTGGCATACTTCAGTGCTTCATGCCAGTTAACCCGCTCAACAGGACAATCATTACCGCAGCTTGAAAAGTGGCTCGGGTTATAACCCATAACTGCGTTAAACTCAACTTGAGTCACTTCATACTTTCCCATATAAAAACTCTTGGTCAATTCAACATAATGGAGTGTTTCATTACTGCCTCTCCCAAGTTCTTCCTCAGGAGAACCCATCCAGAAACTGCCGGACGGAATAAGAGCAAAACCTTCCGGAATCTCTATATTTCCAGTGTCTCCAGTGTCTCCAGTGTCTCCAGTGTCTCCAGTGTCTCCAGTGTCTCCTGTGTCTCC
>SLGQ01000346.1 GCA_007136595.1 Candidatus Sumerlaeota bacterium
TATATTTTTTACCATGACTTGACACAATATCAACACAAACCGCTATGTCTCCAAGCAGAAACGGTGCATATTCAAATCCTTCTCCATCGGAAAAAGCAAAAGATATGACATCTGTAGCTCTGTCTATTCCCCGGTATTCCCTGTTCATTCTTCTTATTTCATCTTTTCCTGTAAAAAGGATTGTGATCTCGTAAGGGTCACCTGCTTTTTTTCCGCAAGATTTTAATGTGGTTGAAACTGCTTTTCTTATCTCTTTTTTATCGGGAAAGTGTTCCCGTGATATGTAGTTAATTATACACAGCTTCATTTTTCAAAAATATTATTTATCAGGATATTCAACACGGGCATGATAAATTCCCGACAAAGTCTTTATACAACTTTCTTCGATCATTTTAAGATCTTTAAGGGTCATGGAACATTCCGAGAACTGATCTTCTTCAAGCTTTTTTCTGATTATATTTTGAACCACATCGGAAATTTTCTGAAAGTTCTTTTCAGGAATACTTCTCACCGATGCTTCAACACTGTCAGCGATCATAAGCAATGCTGTTTCCCTTGTCTGGGGTTTAGGTCCGGGATATTGAAAAGGTGCTTTACTGACAGAAGGATCTTCTTTCTTGGATGCTCTGTAAAAATACTCCACAAGGGTTGATCCGTGGTGTTGAGTTACGGCATCTTCAATTTTTTCGCCAAGCCTGTATTTTCTTGCCAATTCAAGCCCCTTTTTCACATGGTTGATGATAACCATTGAAGACATCGTGTAAGAAGGTAGCTCATCATGGAGGTTTTTTCCCGACTGATTTTCAGTGAAATACTGCGGTCTTTCAAGTTTACCGATATCATGGAAGTAAGCCATTACTTTGCATGCAAGAGGGCTTACACCGATCTCTCTTGCCGCAACTTCAACTATTGAACCTACAGTCAAACTGTGCTGGTATGTTCCGTTTGCATAAACTGCCATTTGTTTCATGAGAGGATGGTTTAAAGTTGAATATTCAAGAAAAGCTATGTCTGTTGTGTATCCGAGCAACCACTCATAAATAGGCACTCCTGCCATAAGAAGCATTCCGCAAAGCATTGATCCTGTAAATGTGAGAAACAGTGATCTGGGAATGTTATCAGCGGGGAGTGTTGTATCCATAGTAAAAATTAAAATGGTCAGTACGATCAGTATAAGAGAAAGAAAAAAGCTGACTCTTAAAATATTGCCTCTTCTTTCGATGTGGGTAACCAGAAAGAGATAACTCATTGATCCTATGAAATAAAAAACAGGGAAATAGTAATTGTCCGGGAACATGAGAAGCAAAATAAGACTTAATACGGAAAGGTAGCAAATGGCTGTTTCCGTATTTATAAGCAATCTCACTATGGCAACTGCAAAAGGAACCGGAACAAGAAAATAGAATATTCTTGAATCAACTGCCCCCATATATTGGCTGAATGCAGTTGAGAAAGCCCCTATCACATCAAAAAGAAGCAAAATAAAAACTGTCTGCAATCCCATCAGGATAACATCTTTATTGTGATGTCTGAATTTGCTGACAGATTTTTTGAATGCAAGGAATATCACAGATACAATAAGAAGTATGTAAATAAGGTTATGTATATAGGTGGCAAGAAAAGATCTCTCTGCCGCCTGTCTTTTCATTTCCCTGAATATCATAATATCTCTGTCAGTAACAACCTCCCCTGCTCTCCTTATTATTTCACCGTTTTTTACCCTGAACTCTTCTCTGGGAGCGTTGTTCCATGCTTCCAGTTTTTTCGTTTCTGTCAACTCGGAACTGAAAATAACATTGTCTTTTACCGCCCAGAAAACAAACATTTCTATCAAACCTAAACCGTCATCTGTAAAAACTTTGCTCTGATCAAGTATTCTCTGGCTGTATTTTATCTCTTCTCTCAAAGAAAAACCGGTGATAACTTTATTCGTAGGAACAGTAAGCATAGTATCACCTTTTCTTACGGCAATATGTGCAAGCGGATAATCGGCAGGAATCCCGTCTCTTGTTATGGAGTAGGCATTTATCCTTGACATCACATCTACAACTGCTTTCTGGATCCTCTCACAGAACAGGTTGCGGGACAAAACCGAAAACATGTCGGAACTTACCGGAAACCCTACGATTTTATCAAATTCATTTTTATTGTTCCTGAAAAGTTCCATGATCTTTTCATAATAGGGGGATTTCTCCATAATCTGAGGTGAAGAGAGGAGTGTGTCTGCATAAAAATCGATAAAATTTTCTGGAAATCCGGGGTTCTTTTCTTTAATGGCATCAAATATCAGCTCTTTTGCTTTTATACGCATATTGGAAAAAGAACGGTTAATGTTTCTTGCTGAAACTTCTGTGTCTATCGTTTGAAAGTAAAGGGGGACTCTTGCCTGTGCCTCAATACGGTTGCTTTGGGTTTTTTCTTCATCAACTACGGAAAAATCCCTGTTTGCACGAATGGAATATCTTATTACCGTACCGACATCACTGTCTGACACCGGATATGTAACCAGCAGTGATTCAGGAACAGTTAAAAAGGCGACAATGAATATAAAAACACTGACAATTATTGATCCCGAAACAATATCTTTTTCCCTGAGCCAGTCTCCGAACTTTATCTGGAATTTATCAAGTCTGCTACTTGAATTGTTTTTTTTGTTTTTTGCCGCACTCATTTTAAACCCTGTACAAACTTTCAGCTTTTATCATATCCAGTGGCTCAGTTATCTTTATGTTACTTTTTGAACCTTCAATTATCTTTATTTTTATTCCCGATGTAAAAACACACCCGGTATCATCGGTGTATATCTTCCCATCTTTAAAAGCTCTTTCGTAAGATTCTTTCAACAGATCATACCTGAAGGTCTGCGGAGTCTGAAGATTTCTCAAAGCATCTCTTTTTAAAACTTCCTCCACAAACCCATTATCTGTCAGAGCAACCGTATCAACTGCCGGAACAGCTACAACTGCCGCACCATACTTGTATGCGGCATCAATTGACTGCTTTACGGAAGTTTCTTCAACAAACGGTCTTACAGCATCATGAACCGCAACGATCTGTGGAGAAAATTTTTCAAGAGCTTTTAAACCATTATAGACACTTTCAGATCTTGTATTGCCTCCTTCCACTATCTCGACCACTTTTTCCATATTTTCAAGCTCAGCCGTATATTCATCAATATCTTCTTTCCTGCCGACAAAAACAATTCCGTCTATACAGTCGAACAAATTAAATTTATCAACTGTTATCCTGAAAATCTTTTTTCCGGACAGCTCAAGACTCTGCTTAGCCTTCGCAACGCCCATTCTTGTTCCACTGCCGCCAGCCATGATAAGAGCAAATACTTTCATAACATACATTCATACTATCCATATTCAACGAACACATTATAGTTTTAACTTCAATATTTACAAATTTTCCTGAAAACCGGAAATTAATAGGGAATAAGTCCGAGTAAAATACCGGCAGCAATTGCAGATCCGATAACTCCGGCAACATTGGGAGCCATTGCATGCATGAGAAGATGGTTTTCGGGATCTTCCTGCCTTCCCACATGCTGTGCAACTCTGGCACATATAGGAACTGCGGAAACTCCTGCCGCTCCGATTATGGGGTTGATCTTTGAATCTTTGGAAAGAAATATGTTCATTATCTTTGCAAACATAATTCCTCCGGCAGATGCAACTATAAAAGCAAGAGCACCCAAACCGAAGATCTTGATAGAATCCATGTTGAGGAAGTGTTCCGCCGCTGTTGAAGCACCTACTGTAAGACCGATAAGTATTGTTGCGATATCAACCAGTGCATTGGAACCTGTCCTTGCAAGACGGTCTGTCACTCCCGATTCCTTAACAATGTTACCTGCCATCAACATCCCTATCAGCGGAAGAGCTTCCGGAACAATAAGAGCACACAAAATAAATGCAACTACAGGAAAAAAGATCTTTTCTTTCTGAGAAACCTTTCTTGGCGGTTTCATCTTTATTTTCCGTTCATTTTTTGTAGTAAGCAAATATATTACCGGCTGCTGTATCACAGGAACAAGTGCCATATAAGAGTAAGCTGCGATAGCTATAGGTCCAATGAGATGAGGAGCCATTAAACCTGATATATAGATGGATGTAGGTCCGTCAGCACCACCGATAATTCCAATTGCAGCAGATTCCTGAATTGTAAAACCGAGAAAAAATGAAATCAGAAATGCGGCAAAAATGCCGATCTGGGCTGCTCCTCCTATAAGTATCAGCTTAGGATTTGATATCATATATGAAAAGTCGGTCATTGCTCCTATTCCGAAAAAAATGAGCGGAGGATATATTCCGAGTTTAACACCGGAATAGAAATAGTACATCACGGAACCTTCATCATAGACACTGATGCTTGCTCCTGCCGCAGCAGGAATGTTTCCAAGGAGGATACCGAAACCTATAGGTAAAAGCAGTAACGGTTCCCAACCTTTTGAAATAGCCATGTAGATGAACAAAACACCTATGATGATCATTACAACATTTCCCCATTCCAGATGGGCAAACCCTGTCGTATTGAAGAAATATTGAAAATTTTGAAGTAGAGCTTCCATTTGCCTCTCCTAACCTATTACGAAAAGTGATTCGTTCTCCTGAACATTGTCACCTTCTTTTACATTTACTTCCTGAACAGTTCCTTCAAAAGTGGAGTTTATGTCATTTTCCATTTTCATTGCTTCCATAACTGCAATTTTCTGTCCAATTTTAACTTCATCTCCAACCTTGACATCAATTTTAATTATAAGTCCCGGCATCGGAGCTTTTATGCTGTTTACAACAACTTTTTTCAGTTCCGGCTCAGACTCTTTTTTTCCTCCAGATGGAACAGGTCTTGGAATCGTGAGTTGGGGAGCACTTTCCGGATAGTTTATCTCCACATCGAACACTTTTCCATTTACTTCAACTTTTGCACTTTTCACCTGAAAGTCTTTGACTTCCACCTTGTACTCTTTTCCGTTTATTTTAAAATCATATTTCTTCATTTTTCACCTCTTTTTATTCAAATGCCATTTATCAAATGCGGCATTCTGTCTGGTTTTTGCATAAGTGACCCACCCGGAATTTTCGATAAGATGTTCTGTCAATATAACAGGGTCTGTAGTTTTATCCTGAATAAATAAGTGGAGCGCCGTAAAAGCTGCGGTTATCTCATCATCATCAATATCTGCCATGATATTTGATCCGGTTTCACCTTTTTCTACAAGTTCCTTTTTTTCCTCTTTAGCCGGGGCTTTGAGGAAAAGTTTATCTTTCAGGGCAACTATTTTATCTATCCAGACAAATTGTGTCAGAACAAACGCCAGAATTCCAAGAGAAAACAGGACAACCGATATACCGATGACAGGAAGCATTAAAACAAGCACATCATCGGGCGGTCTTTCAGCAGTTGCCAAAACCGCTTCTGAAACATTTACCAAGCTGGAAACATTGAACATTTACACCTCCCTTCTCATTAAAGCGGGATGTTGCCATGCTTTTTAGCAGGCAGATCATCACTTTTAGTTATGAGCATTTCAAGAGCTTTAATGAGTCTCGGTCTAGTCATTTTCGGCTCAAAGATATCATCAATGTAACCATGTTGTGCCGCAATATATGGATTTGCAACAGTTTCATTGTATATCTCTTCCTGTTCAGCAAGAAATTTTGCTTTATCTTCAGCGGCATCAAGTTCTTTTTTCATCAATATTTCAACAGCTCCTTTTGCACCCATAACGGCTATCATAGCTGTGGGCCAAGCATAGTTAAGGTCGGTTCTGAGGTTTTTGGAAGCCATTGCAAGGTATGCGCCACCGGTTGACTTTCTTGTCACCACTGTGATTTTGGGAACAGTTGCTTCACTGTAAGCATAAAGCATTTTTGCACCGTGACGGATAACACCGCCATATTCCTGTCCTGTTCCGGGAAGAAAACCGGGAGTATCAACGAAAGTTATCAACGGAATATTGAATGAATCACAGAATCTTACAAATCTCGCAGCTTTTGATGATGAATTTATATCCAGACATCCTGCAAGTACATTCGGCTGATTTGCCACAACTCCGACACTTCTGCCGTTAAGTCTGGCAAAACCTATAACCATATTTGTTGCGTAAAGCGGCTGAACTTCCAGAAAATCACCGTTATCAAATATCATTTTCACGAGATCTCTTACATCATATCCTTTGTTCATATTCAAAGGAACTATGTGGTTCAAAGCTTCTTCCGCTCTGTCATAGGGATCATTGCACTCTACCAGCGGAGGATCTTCCATATTATTTGAAGGAAGGTAACTTAAAAGTTCTTTTATAGCATTAATGCTGTCGTCCTCAGTTTTATGGGCAAAATGTGCTACGCCCGATTTTGTCATGTGAACAGTTGCACCGCCAAGCTGGTCTACAGTAACATCTTCATGTGTTACAGCTTTTACAACTTTGGGTCCTGTCAGAAACATATATGAATTCGTGTCTGTCATGAAAACAAAATCTGTAAGAGCCGGAGAATAAACAGCACCACCGGCACAAGGTCCGTAAACTGCCGATATTTGTGGAACAACACCGCTTGCAAGAGTATTTCTCTTGAATATTTCACCATATCCGTTAAGAGAAAGAACTCCTTCAGGAATGTTTGCTCCACCCGAATCGTTAAGTGCGATGACAGGAGCTCCCACTTTCATTGCCATATCCATAACTTTACAGATCTTTTCACCTACAATTTTACCGAGAGATCCACCTGCTACCGTAAAATCCTGAGCAAACACAAAAACTTTTCGTCCGTTTACAGTTCCATAGCCTGTTACAACTCCGTCACCGACAGGAGCTCCCGGTTTTGCACCGTGTCTTAAAGCGTCGAACTCTTCAAAACTGCCGTCATCAAGAAGCCTCTGAATTCTCTCTCTGGCAGTGAGTTTTCCTTTCTCATGCTGAGCTGCGATCCTTTTTTCTCCGCCACCTAGTTTTCCCTGCTCTTTTTTTGCTCTTAAAAACGCCAGTTTTTCTTCAATGGTTACCATTTCAAATCTCCGTTTATACTAATGTTTCTCTTCTGTAAGTTCCAGCAGAACCTTTGTTTCCTTTGGATGGATGAAAGCTATTTTTGTTCCATGAGCACCGTTTCTGGGCACTTCATCTATCAATCTTATCCCTTTTTCCTTCATCTCTTTAAGGTCTTTTTCAATATCGTCACTGCTTACCGAAATATGGTGCATCCCCTCACCCCTTTTTTCAATGAATTTTGCAACGGGGCTATCCGGAGCAGTCGGCTCAAGAAGTTCTATCCTGCTTTCACCAATGTCAAAAAAAGCAACTTTAACTTTCTGATCTTCAACAACTTCTTCACCACTGTACTCAAGACCGAGAACATCACGGTAAAGGGTTATAAAATCCTGAATACTGTTTACAGCTATACCGATGTGATTGATCTTTCTTGTCATTTGTCACTCCACTCAATTTTTAATTTTTCATCAAGTTCTTTCAAAGCTTTATACGGGTTCGATCTTCCCGCACTGAACTCGAGTGTCCAGTTTTGGAAGATACCTCTTTCTTCTAAAATAGCAAGAATATTCCCCCCTATTCTATCGAGAGCCATCTGTTTAAATTGACTGGACAATCTATCCGCTTTTACATTTGTCCCGTAATTTTTAAGCCAGATATCTCTATCCGATATTTTTTCCATAACATCTTTTATTCCGGTGTTTTCGGTTGCCACTGTTTTGACAACCGGCGGTTCCCACTCAAGTCTGTGACGGTTGAGATTGATTATCATGTTGATTTCCGCAACAAGTCTTTCAACTCCGTCTTTATCGGCTTTATTTATAACAAAGATATCAGCTATTTCCATGATCCCTGCTTTAAGTGCCTGAACATCGTCACCCATTCCGGGGACAAGCACAAGTAAAACTGTATCTGCAATGCTCATTACATCAATTTCACTCTGCCCGACTCCTACTGTCTCAACAATAAGAACATCAAATCCGGAACTTTTCATAAGATTAAGAATATCTATTGTTGCAGGTGCAAGTCCGCCGAGACTGCCGCGACTCCCCATTGAGCGGATAAAAACACCGGGGTCTGTAGCATGATCGCCCATTCTGATACGGTCACCGAGAATTGCCCCTCCTGTAAATGGGGAAGAAGGGTCAACTGCAACTATTCCCACAGTTTTACCAAGTCCCCTGTACTCTTTGATTATTCTGTCTGTAAGAGAACTTTTTCCTGCTCCGGGAGGACCTGTTATTCCTATTACGACAGTTTCTGAATTTTCTTTATAGATATTTTTTAAAACATCTTCTGCACCAAGTCTGTCATTTTCAATTTTTGTAATAAGTTTTGCAAGATCACGGAAATCAAATTTAAGTTTGTTATCCATCCTTTCTGACATTCTCTTTTATGAAGTTGACAAACTCTTCAGAAGGGGTTCCGGGAGTAAAAACAGCCTGCACTCCATTTTCCTTAAGAAAAGGGATATCGCTGTCAGGAATTACTCCGCCACCGAAAACAAGTATGTCCTCTGCACCTTTTTCTTTGAGGAGTTCAACAACTTTTGGAAGAAGAGTGTTGTGTGCTCCTGAAAGTATTGACATGCCGACAGCATCAACATCTTCCTGAATAGCAGTGTTTACAATTGATTCAGGAGTCTGGCGGAGACCAGTGTAAATTACTTCCATACCTGCATCTCTCAGTGCTCTTGCAACAAATTTTGCTCCCCTGTCATGACCATCAAGACCCGGTTTTGCAATAAGAACCCTTATTTTTCTACTCATTTTGCCCTCCTACAGAACAACTGATTCTTTGTGTTCGCCAAAAACTTCCTGCATCGTTCCTGCAATTTCGCCGAGTGTGGCATAAACTTTTACTGCTTCAAGGATTTTAGGCATAAGATTGTCTGACCCTTGAGCTGCCGCTTTTATTTCGGCAAGTTTTCTTATAACGGCATCGTTATCTCTTGAAGATTTTACATCATTGATCTTTGCTATCTGGGAAACCTGTATTGAACGGTCAACTTTAAGAAGGTTGGTTGGCGGTTCTTCTTTCATCTGGAACTTGTTGACTCCCACAACCACTTCTTCACCTTTTTCAACAGCTACCTGATAGTGATATGCACTATCCTGGATTTCCTGCTGTACGAACCCTTTTTCTATGGCTTCTACCATTCCGCCAAGCTCATCAATTCTTTCAATATATTTCCTTGCCTTTGCATAGATGCTGTCAGTGAGAGCTTCAACGAAGTAGCTTCCCGCAAGAGGATCTATCGTATCAGCTATTCCGCTTTCGTGAGCCACTATCTGCTGAGTTCTTAAAGCTATGCGGACACTTTCTTCTGTCGGAAGAGCAAGTGCTTCATCACGGCTGTTGGTGTGGAGAGACTGGGTCCCTCCAAGAGTTGCGGCAAGAGTCTGTATTGCAACTCTCACTATGTTGTTGTCAGGCTGCTGAGCAGTGAGAGTGCAGCCGGCAGTTTGAGTGTGGAAACGGAGCATTTGAGACTTAGGATTTGCAGCTTTAAAGCGGTTCTTCATCACTTCCGACCAAAGTCTTCTTGCTGCTCTGAATTTTGCCACTTCCTCAAGAAGGTTGTTATGAGCATTGAAAAAGAATGAAAGTCTCGGAGCAAAAACATCAACATCAAGACCTGCTTTTATCGCCGCTTCAACATAGGCTATACCGTCAGCAAGGGTGAATGCAACTTCCTGAACTGCATTTGAACCTGCTTCACGAATATGATATCCCGAAATTGAAATTGTATTCCACTTTGGAACATTGCTTGCACAGAATTCAAAAATATCTGTGATAAGTCTCATTGAAGGTTTCGGCGGGAAACGGTATGTTCCCCTTGCAATGTATTCTTTGAGGATGTCATTCTGGATAGTTCCATTCAGCTTATCTGCCGAAAAACCCTGTTTTTCTGCAACTGCGATATACATTGAAAGAAGTACCGAAGCAGTTGAGTTTATCGTCATTGAAGTTGAAACATCGCCCAGAGGAATGCCGTCAAAAAGTATTTCCATATCTTTAAGCGAATCAATTGCAACTCCGACTTTTCCAACTTCTCCGTCACTCATCGGATGATCTGAATCGTAACCGATCTGTGTAGGAAGGTCGAAAGCTACTGATAAACCAGTCTGACCTGCTCCAAGAAGATATTTGTATCTTTTATTTGATTCTTCAGCAGTTCCGAAACCTGCATACTGACGCATTGTCCAGAACCTTCCACGATACATTGTGGGCTGAACACCACGGGTAAAAGGATAGCATCCGGGGAAACCTCTTGTCTCAAGGTAAGCCGATCCCCCTTCTTCGGGACAGTAAACAGGCTCCACGGTTTCACCGTAAGAAGTTTTAAACTCTTTTTTTCTCTCAGGAAACCTTGAAACAGACTTGCCATGCACTCCTTCGCGCCATTTGTTGAATTCATCTCGAATAGTCATTTTATCAAACCTCTCAAATAATTGAACGAACATTATCTGTCAGGCGATTTTATAATTCTAATAATAAATTGCAAAAAAAACTGACAATTCTATAATCAAACTGGAATTTGATATTTGTGTTTTTGAGTTCACGGAACGAAGGAGAAAAAAATGAAGCAGATCAGCGAACTTTACAAAGATGACAAACCAAGAGAAAAGCTTGTTAAATCAGGTGCTTCAGCTTTAAAAAACAGAGAACTTATCGCTCTTATCCTTGGTAGCGGACAAAAAAACTTTCCACTTATGACGATCTCAAAAGCGATAGAATCTGTGCTGGAAAAGGAGGGTATCGATGCAGTTAACATAGAAAGGTTAAAAAATATAAAAGGTATCGGGATAGCAAAAGCAGCACAGATAGCTGCATCTTTTGAGCTTGCTAAAAGATTTCTTGTTGAACCTGATAAATTTAAAATTACCGGACCCCGTGATATTTTCACACTTCTTCAGCAATATTGTAAAAAACAGCAGGAACATTTCGTAGCAGTAACTGTTGACGGTGCAAACAATGTCATAAATTCAAGAGTTATTTTCATAGGGACACTGAACCAGTCCATTGTCCATCCGAGAGAAGTTTTTGCTCCTGCTTTTACTGACAGAGCCGCCGCAATAATAATTGCACACAACCATCCATCCGGCAACATTGAACCTTCATTTGATGATATCGCCATGACAAAAAAACTGACCGAAGCAGGAAGCATACTTGGAATTGAAATCCTTGATCATGTAATAATTGCTGACAAGAACTACTATTCATTTAAAATGAACGGAAAACTTTAAAACGCAAAAGCGTTAAGTCGTTGTGAAAAACAAGGAAGCCGCCCCGTTAATGGTGAATGGAAAAAATAATGTCAGATCATTTGTTGATAACTACGAAGAATTCTCTACCTTTTCTGTTTATAAGCAGAAGAACTGAATTGGATTGTCCTATTATTTTAGAAGCCTCTTCCACAGATTTTACCCTCTTACGATTGACAGCAACTATGACATCTCCCGGAACAATTCCGGCTGAAGCGGCAAGAGATCCCTGCTCAACTTCTGAAACAACGATCCGGTTCTTTTCCATTGAAAGTGTTATTCCCAGATCGCCCTGAATAATGCCGCCATCAACATCAGAAATATCAAATTTAAAATCTTCTGAAAGAACCACATGTCTTCTCAAAGTTTTTCCGTCCCTTATTATTTCTACCGGAATCTTTCTTCCAAAGGCACTGAATGCAACAAGGTTTCTGAGCCTTGAAACAGTGTCAACAGATTTACCGTCAAATTTTACGATCACATCACCCTGCCTTATCCCGGCTTTTTCGGCAGGACTCCCATTGGCGACACTGCTTATGAGAACTCCCGACACATTTTTATCAAGACCGAGATGCTCCTTTAAACCGTCGTTTAAATCCTGTATTGTAACACCCATCTGTGCTCTTCTTATCTCTTTGCCATCTCTAAGCTGATCAGTTATAGCTTTGACCATATTTGAAGGAACAGCAAAACCTATCCCCATATAACCGCCCGATTTTGAAAAAATAGCAGTATTCATTCCGATAACTTCACCGCTGGTGTTCATAAGAGGACCACCGGAATTCCCGGGGTTAATAGCTGCATCTGTTTGTATGAAATCTTCATATTCAGTTACATTCATCCCTGATCTCCCTTTTGCAGACACTATTCCGAAAGTAACTGTCTGGGAAAGACCGAAGGGATTGCCTACCGCAATGGCAAAACTTCCAACTTTGATCTTGTCTGAATCTGCAAACTTCAGAGCTTCAATTTCACCTCGTTTGAAACCTTTTATCCTTATAAGACCTATATCTGTCTGGGGATCTGTTCCGACAAGCTCACCTTCATAAACTTTTCCGTTTATTGTAACTTCGATTTTATCAGCTCTTGCGATCACATGATTGTTCGTTACGACAAGTCCCTCTCTTGCATCAATTACAAATCCGGTTCCCATGGATTGTCTGTTGGGATTGTAGGGCTGTCTTGGCTGCCCTCTGAAACCGAATTGTCTGAAAAACTCAAAAAACGGATCGATCTGCTCTCTTCCCCTTACAGTCCGCTCCGTTTTAATTGAAGCAACACTTTTGTTTGCCTTTTCGCTTATCTTCATTATCTCCTGTTCAAGAGACCGCATATTGCTGCTTGTTGTAACAGCTTCGCTCACCGCAGTACCTGAAGGTACGATCATAGATGACGCATTGACAATTAGTGATGCCGTTAAAATTGTTACAAATGAAAAAGTTAATACTTTAAGAACTCTCATAATTCACCTCCGCAATAACATTTCACACCATACAAACAATCAATTAATTAAAAATATTTCAATCAGGAGCAATTATAAATTTCTTAAAGGTTCCCCGGCAAGAATATGCATGTGGAAGTGAGGTACAAGCTGTCCGGCATCTTTTCCGCAGTTTACGGTGAGTCGATATCCGGTTCCGGCAAAGTTTTCGTTTTCCGCAACAGTTTTGGCGACACTGAATATCGAAGAAAAAAGTTCTCCGTCATTTTCTGTCACATCATTGACCGAAGCTATATGTTTTTTAGTGATAATAAGAAGATGTTTTTTATACGCAGGGCTTATATCCCTGATAACTATGAAGTTTCCATCTTCATAAACTTTGTCCGACGGGATATCCCCTTTGATTATCTTGCAGAAAATACAATCATTCATTGTTGTTATCCTCCTTTATTTCGCTTTCCTTTTCTTTATATAAAAAACATAAAAAACTGTAAAAACAAATGAAAACATTACAGATGATGCTGAAACCTGTGGTATTTTCAAACCCATTGAAGCTGAAAAAAGAGAAAAAGCAAACGGTATCGACACAATGATAATCCCCTTGAAAAACTTATTTTTCAAAGAAGAAGAAATAATTACAAGGTTTAAAATCGTTGCAACAAAAGGCTTGACAATGAAAATATCTCCAAAAGACTTTTCCCCTTCTCCCCAACATGCCAAATGGGAAACCGTATCGATCTTTTTTGAAGAAATTATAAGATCATTTTCTCCCGAAGCCGCTTCATCCAGATTTTCAACAGTCAGACAGCATTCTTTCCATAATTCCGGATCATTGGCACCGGCAATAACCGAATCGATCTTGAAGCTGCTCTTTACAGCTTTTAAAATGTCGGAATTAGATTGTGCCGTAATTTTATCAATGACATAGTACCCTATAAGCCTACTGTCCTCTGCAAGTGCAATAAAAGATCTTTTATCACCATTTTCGGGAAGAATTATATCTCCTGTTTTATAAACTCCCGCTTTTAACATTACGCTCAAAGGTGCCATGGCAAGGGTCGATCCATTGATCTTTTTAGTGAAAAGTTTATTCTGTTTAAGTTGTCCCGCATATTCTTTTGATTTTCGTGCGACCTCGTTAAGTTGCTCAACTTTTTCAAGAAAATATTCAGGAGTAACGCCCTTTGCTGTTTCAATTCCGGAAAGGTTGAGATGGGGAAGGTTCAGATAGTCATCACTGTCAAAGATCAACCTTTCTATTTTGCCCCCCTTATTAAAAAGGTTGAGATTGTTCAGTATCACAGATACAGCCGCAGTAGATATGATAAAGTTTACAAAAAGGGCAAGGATCATAAAAAGAGGTGCCGGAGAATAAATTGAAAGTGCCAGATAAATTGCCGATTCAATGTCACCTTTATGAAAAAAATGGATCGCTGAAAAAAATGCTACTGAACAGAGAATGAGAAAACATCCCTTCGCCACATAGATGTTTTCCAAAGGAGTTGCAGCCTGTTTCCCGCTTTTAAAAAGAAATGTCGATAAAACCGTGAACGGGATTATTCCTGTAACTTCCCAGCCGGAAGGACCACCTTTGGAAGAAAGGTATGCGGAGAAAACAAACGGCAGAAACACATATATCATAATGGAGGGAGACTTCCAGAGTCCTATTGTGAAAAGCTTGTAAAGAGCAAACAGGTATGCCGGAGTAAAAAGATATATTCCCCCCGGGTATCCGGATCTTTTAATAAATATAAAAAACACAAGATACACGGCATAGGCAAAAAAGGAATAAAGAAAAGCAGTTATATTAAAATTAAATTTTTTCATTATTATACCATCAGAATTAAAATATTTCGGGAGAACCTTTCCCCTCTCTTACAACTTCATATTCATCTTCGTTAAGTCTTATTATGGTGGTAAGTTCAGGATGAACATAGCCGCCGTCTATCACAAGATCAACATGTCCAAGCCAATCAGGATTATCATCTTCGGGGTCATTGAATTCGGCACCGTCTTCACTTGTGGCAGTCGAAACAACTATCGGCTCACCCATCAACTCAACAAGCGCCTCCGTAAATTTGCTTTCGGGAATTCTTATGCCGACCTCTTTTCTGTTCTGAAGCATTATCTTGGGAATATCTTTGCTTGCATTCAAAATAAAAGTATATGGACCGGGAAGGCATCTTTTGAGCAAGTTGAAGTGTCTGTTATCAAGATCCGTATATCTGGCTATCTCGCTTAAATCCTTGAAAAGCAAGGAGTAATACTTCCTTTTTTTCGTCTGTTTTATCCGGTTAAGTTTATCCAGCGCACCTTTTTTACCTATTTTGATCGCCAGAAAATAAGAGGTATCTCCCGGCATAAGGACAACGCCTCCGTTTTGAAGAACTTTAGCCGCCTTTTCAACTACTCTGCCTTGAGGATTTTCAGGGTGAACAACCATTTTTTCCATTATTTGACTCCAGTATTGAAATAATATTTTTCTATAAACTCTCTCAGTTTAACTGTTTGAGGATTTTCCAGATTATCTTCTGTCAAAGGCTCTCCGAGATAAACAGCTATGGAGCTGATATCCGGAACAAAAGAAAAAGTATGAAAATAAGATGCTTCGTAAAGTTTTTTAATAAAACTGTAGAACTTTTCTTCAGGAACAACTTCCAGTTCTTTGAACAATTCCAAAGCCCTGTTTTGCAATGCGGGACGCAAGCTCTTAATTAAACGGACTTTTTCCTTGCCTTCTATCCTCAAAGATGCAACAACCCTGTCAACCATTTCCTCAAGTCCCCTGATACCGCTATATTTACGCATTCCGCTTTCAATGAGAAAAGCATTCCTTATGACATCAAACCTGATCGTACTCCAATCTGAAGAAACAGTTCTTTCTCCAAAAACAAAAACTGGAACTTTTGCAGGAATTACTTCAAAAAGTCCATTGAAGTTTTCATCCCAGACTCCCCTTATATCTTCAAAACCTGTTGCAAGCCTGATATCTTCCAGAAGATTTAAAAGAACCCTGTGGTCTTTTGTGTCCAACGGTTTTTGAGTTATTTTGATATCCTCTCTGCCGCCAAGAGAAATGATGGATCCATATTCCCTGATCCTCATATCGGTTTCGTCAAATTGGCAGAAATTAAAAAGCTGCGTTCTGTCAATAGCGGCAAGCCCTGTGGCATCGTAATTTACAGAACCTTTTTCTATGAACTGAACAAAAGATCTCATCAACACTACAGCTTTTTTATTTTTATTTTCAAGTTCCATCAATCTGACTGCCGGATAAACATCCCCTTTCAACAAAGATTTCAGCAGTATGGATCTTAATGTGCCGGACTCATGTTCAGGGTTGTTTTCTTCAGAAAATATCTGTGCTTTGAAAACAGTTTCATCGTAACTGTCAAAGCTGAAAGATTTCATTTTTGATTCGGCAAGCTCCTTTTCACCTTCTTTGATTAAACGGGCAACCATTTTTCTTGCGGAATCGGCATCTCCTCTTTCTGCAAAAAAGTCTATCAACCTTTCTCTTTGAGGCTCTATTGCATCTTCACCGACTGCTTTTTCAAGTTCCTTGAAAGTATCAATATTCAAAAGATATTCTTCTTTCAGTTCATATCCCGATTTTATTAAAACCCCGATTTTTCTGACAGCTTGATCTTCATTTGCCGGCTCAAGTTTCGATATCAACTCAAGCGAACTTTCAGGATGTCCGGATATTTTAAGAAGTTCTGCAAGCTCAAAACCTTTTTCAAATTTGGAAGCCGGATCGGAAAACTCTGTTTTATTAAAAAGCTCCATAGCACTTTCAACATATCCGGCACATATATGAATATCTGTCAGCATTTCTGACAATTTTTCTTTGTCATTTTCCCCGAGTGAATCGATTTTTTTGTTTATTTCAGAGATTGCTGCATCAAATTCATTCTTTTCTTTGAAAATGGATATCATTTTCTCAAAAATTGTCATATCCCATTCCATCTCTAAAATTTCTTTTGCAATTTCTGAAGCTCTCGATTCATTCCCCGATTCCAAAAGAAAGTTAAAGAATTTTTTACCTGGATCAACCCCTTTGTTTTTACTCCACAACTCTTCATAGATAGCCGGAATAAGGCTGTTCTTATCTGCTGTTTCAAGAAAATGGATATATTTTTCACCAAA
>SLGQ01000093.1 GCA_007136595.1 Candidatus Sumerlaeota bacterium
CCGGAAGGAGGTGTGGGTAAATTTCCGGTTTGAACAGCTTGCAGAAATGTTTCAGGTCATCTTTTTTGTATTTTGAAATAATTGTAATATCAGATGCTCTGGAGATTTGTTGTGCAAAAGGGGTCAAAGTGGGTGAGTATAAAAGAGAGTCTATCGCTTTATTTCTAAGGGTTGAGTCTTCATGAAAAAGATTGTTGGCTAAAAGATCATAAAGGTCATCTCTGCGAAAATCGATTATCATTCTTAAATAGGAATCAATTTCATCTGATTCAAGTTTTTTAAGGTTTTGAGGTTGCATGGAGCGGTTCACGATAGCTTTTACCCTGCTGTCTCTCAACTCAAGGATTTTTCTCATTGCAACATTTCTGATTTCCCTTGAAATTGAAAAAACAGCTTTTTCAAGTGCCGGCAAAGCCTCTTCTATTGAAAAATCCATCAGTACGCCCAAAGCTTCTATTCTTGCCTGTTTTTGAGGGTGGTTCATAGTGTTTCTTATCGCAGGAACAATTCTCGGATCCTGCTTGTCTTTCATAAGTGCCAAAGCGTTCCTCACCACTTTCCAGTCTTCATGTTTTGTAAGTTCAATAAGCTCATCACTGATCTTTATGTATCGGGTAAAGCTGTTTATTACCGTGATCCTGATCTTTGTTGACTCAATTGAATTGATCATGGAAACAAGATGTTCCAGCATATCGGACGGGATCATGGCAAATAACTCGCCGATTGCTTCCACTTCTGTGACTGGAATATCTTCAAGCGTTGAAAAAACATCATTGATAAATTCTTTTTCAGAAAGTGACTTGAGCCCGGAATTAATTTTTCTGCAATATTCCGGTTGAGTATCTTTCAGTTTTTCAGATATTGCGGTTATGGTTTTTATAAATAGGACAGCACCTTTGACCGACCCGAAAAGTAGAAGTTTTTCCCACAGCATGGATGCCGTTTCAAGCAACTCATCTCCAGCTTCAGTACCCTGACCTGTAAGCAATCTTGTGGAAAGTTCTCTCAGAAACCTGTTAACAACAAAGGGATCATTATTCTTTTTAAGTGCTTCATCGAATTTCAACATTTCCATTTTTCCAACAGAATGGTTGAATATTCTCTGATCCAACATTTGTTTGACCTGATCCGGATCAAATTCTTCCTTTTCTCTGAATATTAATTGTTCATGTTTTTCAAAGTCGTCCAACGAATATCTTGAACCTGTAGAGCTTTCAGAGGTGGATTGTCCTCCGGAACCGTCACCTTCGTCATCATCCATTCCGCCGGTTCCATCAAAACCTTCTCCAAAAGAGAGCTCTTCAACAAGAAAAGGTGAAAATGAAGAGTTCGTGTCATCAACAAGGAAGTGGCTGACAAGTTCATCTTCCGTTATATAACCGATATTATCAAAATTACTGTCCCACAAAAGTGTCGGAAGATCATAGTCTTCATTGGCAAAAAGAGTGCATTGTGCAAGAACATTGAAAAGGGAAGTTATCTCTTCTTTTGTAGTACCTTTTTGAAAGAAAAGTTCCCGCAACCCGTCGTTATAAAGGAAAAAAACAATTTCTCTGTCTTTTTCCGTTGATTCCAGCAATGTGTTTGCAACCATAACCCCTTTTGTGGTTATTTTGAAAGATATTGATGGAATAGTGTTTAAGATCGAATCAAGTTTTGACTTGAACTGATCTGCAAACCGTGTAAAAGCAGGGTTGCTTCTCGGATAAAGCTTGTATCCTCTGATAACTTTGCCAAAAAGCCCGAGAAGTTCTTTTGCCGATTGTATAAGTTCCGTGTTTTCAGATATTTTTTCGGCATTATCTTTGAAGAAATCAAAAATTTCCCTTTTTTGCTCAGCTGCTTTGACCATAGCTTAAAAATTAAAAACAATTCATCTTACTTTGAGTATGGTATATGATTGTGAAATAAAGTGCAATAAAAAACTACCTGACCCTGTTTTTCACCTTCATACTTTTCTGCTGTGAACGGACCATTTTGTTTTGGAGTCTGGAGAGCCCCTTTTTGTCAAGCATCATCTGATACCATATTTCTCCGTATTTATCCATTTTGTATTGTCTGTTGTTCTGAAATGCCGTGAAGTGTTCTTTCAGTTTGGGGTTTTCGGGCATAACCTTCAGCCCTTTGTTAAATACGGAAAGTGCTTTTTCTCTGTCTTTAAGTTCATTTTCATAGATGTAGGCACAGAGAGAGTAGGCAAAAGGATCTTTTTTATTGAACCTCAAAAGGAGTTTTACATCTCTGTCAACGGCTTCCTTTTTATTGTTTTTGATATGACCGATTATCATCATTCCGTAAGCTACCAGAATTCTCGGATTGGAATTTTTAAGATATTTATATGCTTCGCCAAATTTTTTCTGAGTATATAGAATTATCCCGATCTGGCTGTCTATCTGGGCTTTCACAAGAAAAGCGTAATGATTGAATTTGTATCCTTCCTTAAGAATTGCAATTGCCCTTTCAGGGTGTTGCTTCTGAAGTTCTCCGTTTGCCTGCAGGAAAACACTCTCAAGTTTTTTGGAAAACAGTCTTGTCAAATAGAAAAAAAGTGCGGCAGTAATAACTATTCCGGTAAAAATACCGAAACCAATGTTAACAAAATAACCAATAATTCCACCAATTACCGTTGCAACTAAAACTGCAATTAAAAGACTCAGCATCCGTACCCTCCAAAAACTTAATTCAACAACAATGTAGTTAGTCTGATATTTATTTCAAGAAAAATAGTTCCGGATATCAGTTTTTCCTGAAACACTTTTCAAACCGATCAAGATTGCAATTATTTTGTTATATGCTTAAACCTGTCAGAACTTTAAGGGTTCTTTTGAATATTTGTTCAATGTCGTCAGGTGTAGTTATGAGGGGGAGGAAAAAGTATATTGTGTCTCCCAGAGGTCTCAAAATGATCCCGTTTTCAAGTGAGTCCATATATATTTTCTTTCCGATCCTTTCTTCCGGGTTGAACGGTATTTTGTTTTTTCTGCTTTTAACTATATCGATGGCTCCTATAAACCCGAGATATCTTATGTCGTTGATAAAATCAAACTCTTCCATTTCTCTCAGTTTGCCGTGAAAGTGCTCTATAGTGTTTTTATTGGAGCAGGGGAGGTTATCCCGTTTAAGTATTTTAAGGTTTTCTATCCCTGCTGCACAGCCAAGAGGGTTGCCAGTGTAAGAGTGTCCATGAAAAAATGTTTTATGAGAAAAATAATCATCGTAAAAAGCATCGTAAACTTTGTCGGTTGCGGCTGTAATTGCAAAAGGGAGAAAACCGGCAGTTATACCTTTTGAAAGTGCAATTATATCAGGAGTTGTTCCACATTGTTCATACGCAAACATTGATCCGGTTCTGCCGAAACCGGTGGCAACTTCATCGTAAATGACAAGGATGTCATTTTCTTTTGCAGTTTTTTCAAGCATTTGGAGGTACTCTTTCCTGTAAAGGATCATTCCCCCTGCCCCTTGTAGTAACGGTTCAATTATTATTGCCGCAGTTTTTGAACCATGTTGTCTTATAGCTTTTTCCATATCGCCAAAGCACTCAATATTGCATCCACATTGTGAAGTATCAAAAGTATAGTCACTTTTTCTATGCGGACAGTTTGAACAGTTCGGTCCTTTTACCTGGACAGTGCTGAACATCAGCGGTTTGTAAAGTTTGTGATACATAGGTACCCCGCCTAAACTTACAGCACCGATGGTGTCGCCATGATAAGCATTTTCAAGCATAATGAATCCGGTTTTATCGGTTTTCCCAAGGTTCTGCCAATATTGGAATGCCATTTTAAGTGCAACTTCAACCGCAGTTGATCCATTATCTGAAAAGAAATATTTTGACAGGGACTTATCTAAAAAACCTGATAAAAGATCAATAAATTCAGCTGCGAAAGGGTGAGTGAATCCGGAGAAAATAACATGTTCAAGAGTATCAAGCTGTTTTTTTATACCGTTTGAAATTTCTTTGTTACAGTGTCCCAAAGTATTTGTCCACCATGAAGAAACTGTATCGTAATATTCATTGCCATCCGAATCGTACAGCTTTATCCCGTCTCCCCTTACAATTACCTTCGGATCCATTTTTTCGTAATCTTTCATCTGAGTGAAAGGGTGCCAAATATGTTTCCTGTCAATTTCGAGAGTCTTTTTTTTATCGTACATCGGATCCTCCTGAAAACCTAAGCTATTGCCGAAATTAAAACAACGATCACCTGAACCATGAGACATTCTCATTAAACACCCACCGAACTTATATAGGAAATGGATAATTTAATCCAGAAAAACAAGAAGTGAAAGATGGTGAAAGATATAACCTTCGATGAGGCAATGAAACATTGCGGTCTTTATCTGTGTAGAGGAGTGAATGAAGTGAACGACGAAATCTGCATGTCGAGTCGTAGCCCTGAGCTTGTCGAAGGTCGAAGACTGATGGCTGATTCTTTTTTGGGGGGATTAAGACAAAATCCCAAGCACTTTCTGCAGCTCTGCTTCATCAATATCGCCGAACCATTCATTCAGTTGACTTCTCGCATCGTTAATCACCTGTTCATCAATGAATGTAACAACCATCCTTACCGTCGCATAAAGAACCGCAAAATCGTCCGCATATCCAATAACCGGAATAAAATCGGGAATGAGATCAAAAGGAAAAATGAAATAACCAAGAGCTCCAAGAACAATACCCTTCTCCTTCAAAGGCATCCGCTCACTCTTAA
>SLGQ01000045.1 GCA_007136595.1 Candidatus Sumerlaeota bacterium
CCCATTTTTACACCCACTAATTTTTTTGGCGCAAAAATCTTTAGGTAAAACAGTATGTTGCGTTATTGGATATTTGCCTCTCACGCCGCAAACCGGGGTTCGATTCCCCGTAGGGTCGCCAATATCTTCTTCTCCAAATTCAGCATGTTAGGCTCAAAGCAACATTGTTTATATGTTGAGGTTCAATGAATATTGAGAGAAAAGACAAAAAAAATTCTGCTAAAGATTACTGTCTTTCAATAGTTTTTTTATCTTTGATAATTTTATTCCTTTTAGTTTTCACTTTGTTTTTCAAAGAAGATGCTTCAAAATTTCAGTGGTCGGAAAAAAACTTGGAAAAGATGAACTGGGAAGATGCGGTCAATTATTGCCGGAACTTGAACGAAGGTGGATACTCTGACTGGAAAATGCCTTCGATATCAGAGCTCAGAACTCTTATTCAAAACTGTTCCGACACTGAAACAGGAGGATGGTGCGGAATAACTGATGAATGTCTTGCAAAACGGTGCAGGGATGACTCATGCAGTGGTTGTGAAGCTGCAACGGATGGAAGATATTCAAAGCTTGGAGACACCGGTTTTCATTGGTCAGCATCGTCTTATACTTACGGCACACATTTTGCCTGGGGCATAGATTTTCAATACGGTTATATTTTCAGTTTCCTCAAAAGAAACAGGGGTTATGTCCGCTGTGTCAGAAAAATTGAACCAACCTCTCAAAATATTGATTGAAGCTGAACAGAATTTAACACCGCACTAAACAAGGATTCCCCTGCCCTGAGACAGGGGAGATTGAAGAAGAATAAGAAAATAAGCGATTTGACCTGATGTGGTCATCTTAACTTGTAGATAGTTGTACAACACAACGGGTATATTCTTATATATTATTTTTGAGTTTTCAAGTTGTTTTTTGAAAAACTTTTTGTCCAGCTGATAATTTCATTGAACAGTTGTTCTTTTACCGGTTCTTTGTGCAGTTCGTGTCTATAACCTTCAAATATTTTGAGCTTAATGTTCCTTAAACCCGATTTTTTATAGTTTTCATAAGCAATTTTAACTGTTTTTCCGTTCTTGCCAACGGGATCCATGCTTCCTGAAAAGATAAAAACAGGAAGGTCTTTCGGGATTTTTTCAATGTTGGTTTTATCCTGCATTGATTTCATTAATGACATAAGATCTTTGTAAAAAGCAATGGAATTAATAGCTTTGCAAAGGGGATCGTTTTGAAATTCTTCAGCTATTGAAGGGTCGGTGCTGAGCCAGTCATAATCGGTTTTCCTCGGCTCAAAACATTTATTCAGATCGTTCATTCCTATATTATGAATAAAAGGGAGGGTATCAGTTTGCTTTTTAAAAAGGGAGAAAAAAGAAAGAAGGAAAAAGTTTGAATAAATATACCAGCTTGAAAAATTGCCGCTTCCTGAAATAAGAAGAAAATCAATTTCTTTACCATGTTTCCATGCAATGTTTCTTGAAATGAAAGAGCCCATGCTATGACCGTAAAGGATCAATTTTTTCCCCGGATATTCTTTTTTCATTAACTTTAATAGGGTAAAGTTGTCTTCTATCACTTTAAGATAACCGTCTTTATCTGCAAAATGTCCCATTTGAAAACCTTTTCCCGTTAATCCGTGTCCCCGGTGATCTTCCCCGAAAACGGCATACCCTTTTTCAACAAAAAACCGTGCCGTTTCATCATATCTTCCAATATGTTCGTTCATTCCGTGAACTATCTGTATAAGGGCTTCCGGTTCGTTTTCAGGTATCCATTTTGCACAGCTTATTGTCGTCGAATCATCAGCTTTGAACTCAAATCTTTCCATAAGGACCCTCCATCGCAAACTCTTAATAACTTATTTCTACTTTTTTTTAGAGAATGTCAAGAAATAGATAACTTTTGGACCCAGTTTAAAAAGAGGGATTGTTTTTTTATTTAAATTGTTTATAAATGAAGTGGTTGCTGTTTTTTATTTGAACGGAGGTATTATGTTCAATATTTTAAGAAGTGGAATGCTTATAATTGCAATGACTTTGCTTTTGATCCTTGTGGGCGGAGCTGTAGGAGGAAGGGATGGAGCAATGGTGTTCTTCTTTATTTCAATGGTTTTTAACCTCTTCAGCTATCTTTACAGTGACAAACTTGTCATTACTATGTATAGAGCAAAAAAAGCTGACAGGGAAAGATACAGTGAACTTCATTCGATACTCGAAGAACTTTCTTTGAGGGCAGAACTTCCTAAAACTCCTGAGCTTTATATAGTTCCGATGGATGTCCCAAATGCTTTTGCAACAGGCAGAAGCCCTAAAAAAGCAGTTGTAGCGGTTACTGAAGGGTTGCTTAATTCAATGAGAAAAGATGAAATTGCGGCAGTAATTGCCCATGAACTTGGTCATATAAAAAACTGGGATATGCTTATTCAAACTATTGTTGCTTCTATGGCATCGGCGATCATGTGGCTCTCTTTTATTGCAAGATGGGGAGCAATACTTGGTGGAGGAGGAAGGGGAAACAGAAATAACGGTGGATTGCTCGGCATCCTTTTTGTTGCTATAATTGCACCACTTGCCGCAACTTTAGTTCAGCTTTCAGTCAGCAGATCAAGAGAATACATGGCGGATGATTTCAGTGCCAAGCTGATGGGTTCGGGGGAACCTCTTGCAAATGCTCTCCTCACCCTGCATGGACAGTCAAGATTTCACAGAAATGAAGAAGCAATAACTCCCGCCACTGCTCACATGTTCATTTTCCCTTCCGGAATAGGCAGAGGAATGGGTAAACTTTTTTCCACCCACCCCTCTCTTGAAGACCGGCTTAAAAATCTTAAAGTTTCATTGCCTTAATGCAGGACTTAATTCCTGACACAAAGGACATCACGGTACATTTCCTTAAAGATGCGATTTGTCAAACCTTGTTCGAAGTTTACGATCCATGCTTGACTGGAATCAGCAGAACTGGTACTGGACGACCATATTTGGCTCGAAGGTATTTCAGGAAAACTGCTTGCAGGATCTGAAATAGAATCATCGATCAGAGTTCTAAGTTCATTAATGTTCGGAAGTCTCCAATCTGAATATCCACCGTAAACAAGACTGTTGCAATAATCAAGTGCGGTCCACCATCTATTGGTTTCAGAATGACCTTTTTTCCACAAAAGACCCGTAGCCGTGTCTTTTATCATTACATCTTCTTCAACGACTGTTTCTTCAAATTTGTTTGCAATACTCCACTGAGATCCACGGACACACCATCCAAAGTAAGAGTCAGTCTTTTTTTGGAAAGGAGAAGTCCAACCAACATCAAATGTAACACGCCAAGCTCTTGTGTCATCTGCTGAATATGATGTAGATGTCCAATAGCTGTCTTTGTTCTCAGGAAAATATGTTGAAACAGTTGAAGGATTGGAGCTTCCGTAATCAACAAGCAGCATCAGTTCTTCATGGCTTGGAAGCCTCCAATCAGAGTACCCTCCATAAGAAAGATTTTGACAGTGTGCGATAGCTTCATCCCACTTAAACTCAGTTTCAGAAACTGTTTCCTGCCACGACAACCCTGTATTATTGTCAATAACAATTTTTTCCGGAGCTGTTCCATTTGTAATATAACTTTTAGGGATACAAGCTCCCGAATCGGCATAGTGAGCATCCTGTCCAAAATATGTGTTGTTGATGTCATCTGGACATGTAATTTGAACATATCTGTCAAAACATTGGTTGTTCCCTGTACATACAACATTGTTTGAATAACAGTCACCATGATATATCCATTCTTTGTTTTCATCACAAATCTGCTTCTGCCATTTTTCGCTGTCTGTAAAACATTCAACTATTCGTTCCTGATCCTCAACACAGACTTCAATACATTCATATCCGCTCCATGTGTAATTTTGATTACACCCGCACTCATAAGTTTCTTCCACTTCAGAGCACTCCCCATTACTGTTATCTATCTCTTCGCATGGATTTGGAAAACAGAGACCGGTTGTTTGCTCATCGTCCGGATGTTCCTCGTCCGAAGATTCTTCATCCGGGTATTCTTCATCCTGGTATTCTTCATCCGTGTACTCTTCGTCTGAATGCTCTTCATCCGTGTACTCTTCGTCTGAATGTTCTTCGTCTGAATACTCTTCGTCTGAATGCTCTTTATCCGGATACTCTTCATGATCGACAAATGTAGTGTCTTTGTCATTTTCTTCTTTTTCAACCTCTGCAACAAGGAACACAACAGTTGAAAAATGACCCATCTCCATCATGATCGGATCGCCACTCATTATGGGGTCTCCACTCATGATCGGATCGCTGCTCATTATAGGATCGCCGCTCATTATAGGATCACCGCTCATTATAGGATCACCTGAAGTATCAAAACTCCAGTCATTGCCTTTTAAAAGTCCTGCGACGACCATTTTATCTTTTGGAATTGTCGTTAACTTTGTATCTGCTTTTATTGTTACAGTAACATTTTTTGAAAACATTGTCCCTTTAGGCTCAAACTCTACTACTTTAGAAACGAGATCGTTTTCTCGTGGAAAACCATTCTTTTTATAAAGGATCAATGTTATTTCGGTGTCAGCTTCAAGAGCACCGGCAGGAATCTCAATCCTTGCTTCACCATCATCTGTTTCAATAGTACCGCCATCAGAAGCTGAAATAACCTTACTGTTCCTACTTATAATCTCTCTTCCATCCCCCTCATCTTTAGATGAGCCGCA
>SLGQ01000079.1 GCA_007136595.1 Candidatus Sumerlaeota bacterium
CGGAATATATGATGACTCTTGTTTATATTGATGATGTTGTTGAAGAGATGATAAATGCTGTTTCAGGAAAAGAGAACAGAACAGGGGAACTTTGCGAAGTTCCTGTTGTTCACAAAGTTAAACTTGGGAAAATTGTTGAACTGCTTGAATCTTTTAAGAAATCAAGAGAAGATATTTCAATTCCCGACATGTCAGACTCTTTTACAAAAAAACTTTTCAGCACATATCTAAGCTATCTCCCGCAAGACAATTTCAGCTATCCACTCAAAATGAACATTGATGAAAGAGGCTCATTCACAGAATTCATAAGAACTGCTGAAAGAGGACAAGTATCTGTAAACATTTCAAAACCCGGAATCACAAAAGGGAATCACTGGCACCACACAAAAGTGGAAAAATTCCTCGTAGTAAGCGGAAAAGGAGTCATAAGATTCAGAAAAATTGATGATGATAAAATAATTGAATACCCTGTCAGCGGTGAAAAACTTGAAGTAATTGACATTCCCCCCGGATATACACATAATATCGAGAACCTTGGAGAAACCGACATGGTGACAATAATGTGGGTAAATGAGTTGTTTGACAGGGAAAGACCTGATACATATTGGATGGGGGTGTGAAGGAAATGGATAACTCCCTCAATCCCTCTTTCAAAAAGAGGGAGGAAGAACTTAAAAAACTTATCGCTGCCGGAGAAAGTGAAACCGTTGAGTTTAAGGAAGCATGGCGGGATGAATACTTAAAATGGATTTGCGGATTTGCAAATGCTCAGGGTGGAAAAATATACATAGGGGTTAATGACTCCGGAGAAATTACAGGAATTGAAGACACAAAAAGACTGCTGGTTGATATTCCAAACAAAATAGTTAATTTTCTTGGAATTGTCTGTGATATAAATCTCTTTGAAGAGAATGGAAAAAAATATCTTGAAATAGTAGTAAATCCAAGCAGTGTTCCTATTTCATATAAAGGTGTGTTTCACTATCGGAGCGGATCAACAAAACAGGAGCTTAGCGGAAGTGCTCTTCAGCAGTTTCTTTTAAAAAAGGTTGGAAAGACCTGGGATGATCTGCCATGCGAAAATGCCACTTTAAATGATATAGATAGCGGTGCTGTTGACTATTTTTTCAGAAAAGCGGCAAAAATCAATCGTATTTCAGAAGATGCAAAAAATGATGACCTTAAAACCACACTTGAAAACTTAAACCTTTTAACAGATTCCGGACACTTGAAAAATGCCGCATTACTTCTTTTCGGCAAAAATCCCGCAAAATTTTTCCCCTGTGTCTCCTTTAAAATTGGAAGATTTATAAGTGGAGACCACGACCTTCGCTTTCAGGATGTTGTGGAGGGAAACATTCTGCAAATGGCAGACACAATAATGGATATACTTAAATCGAAGTATTTGATCTCTCCAATAAGATACGAAGGACTTCAAAGAATAGAAGAACTTGAGATGCCTGAAGAATCTTTAAGGGAAGCAATTTTCAATTCAATTATTCACAAAGACTACACCGGCGTCCCGATTCAGCTAAGTGTCTATAACGACAAACTTATTTTGTGGAACGAAGGGCGACTTCCCGAAAATTGGGGAGTTGAAACACTTTTTGAAAAACATCCCTCAAGACCGCACAACAAAAATATCGCCGACATTTTCTTTAAAGCCGGATTTATTGAAGCATGGGGACGGGGAATATCAAAAATTACCAACGGATTTGTTGATGCAGGGTTTTTGACACCTGTTTTTGAAGTGAAAATGGGTGGAATAATGGTGACAATTCATAGAAACATTGATTTGCAAAAAAACGATGGAACTGAAAATGTCGGAGAAGATGCAACTAAAGATGCAACTAAAGATGCAACTAAAGATGCAACTAAAGATGCAACTAAAGATGCAACTAAAAAACCCTATCCTTCTTTGCCTTCCTTATCAAAGGATATATTGAGTGAAATTCAGAAAGATAACAACATTACATACGATGAGCTTTCAGAAAAACTACAGAAAGATCGGGCAACGATATACAGAAATATGAAAAAGCTCGTAGAAAATGGACTTCTTAAACGAGTCGGCGGAAGAAAATCCGGTCACTGGGAGATAATTAAAGATGATAATGAATAATTTGTATAACTCCCTCAATCCCTCTTTAAAAAAGAGGGAGGTGGGTGCATTGCCCCCTCTCTTTGTGAAAGAGAGGGCTGGGGTGAGTTCTTCTTTAAAAGAGAGGTGCCAATGAAAAAACTAAAGCTAATGACAGTTGTGGGGACAAGGCCTGAAATAATTCGTCTTTCTGCTGTTATTAATAAGATTGAGCAATGTGAGGCGATCGAGCATATTTTTGTTCACACTGGGCAGAATTATGATTATGAGTTGAATGAAGTTTTCTTCAATGATTTCAATCTCAGGAAGCCTGATTATTTTCTTGATGCTGCTGTGGGTTCGGCTGTTGAAACGATCGGGAATATTCTTATAAAGATCGATCCGATAATGGAACAGGTAAAACCTGATGCTTTTTTAGTGCTTGGTGACACCAACTCGTGTCTTTGTGCTATTTCAGCAAAAAGGAGACACATTCCAATTTTTCACATGGAAGCCGGGAACAGATGTTTCGATCAGAGAGTGCCTGAAGAAACCAACAGAAAAATCGTTGACCACATTGCTGATATTAATCTCACCTACAGTGACATTGCAAGGGAATATCTGCTTGCAGAGGGAATTCCGGCAGACAGAGTCATTAAAACCGGAAGCCCCATGTTTGAAGTACTTAATTCAAGAAAAGAAGAAATAGAAAAATCTGATATAGTTGAAAGACTCGGACTCAATAAGGAGGGCTATTTTGTTGTATCTGCCCACAGAGAAGAAAATATCAATTCAGAACAGAACTTCTTTGATCTTGCTGAAAGTTTAAATGCAATAGCTGAAACTTATCAACTCCCCATAATTGTCAGCACCCATCCAAGAACAAGAAAAATGATCGAAGAAAAAAAGATTGAATTCAACCCGCTTATCAAAACAGGCAAACCACTTGGATTTATTGATTATATAAAATTGCAAACAAATGCAAAAGCAGTGCTTAGTGACAGCGGAACCATCAGTGAAGAATCATCAATACTTGGACTCAAAGCACTTAACATCAGACAGGCACATGAAAGACCTGAAGCAATGGAAGAAGCCGCAGTCATGATGGTTGGACTTAAAAAAGAGAGGATCATGCAGGGACTTAAAATTCTTGAAACACAAAAGGAAGGGACACTCAGACAAGTGAGCGATTATTCCATGCCCAATGTTTCAGATAAAGTTGTGAGAATCATATTGAGTTATACCGATTATGTTAATAGAGTTGTTTGGGGGAAGTAAAATTGATAAACAACAATTTTGAACACTCTGATCTTGTTAGGCAAATAAAGGATGCCGTTCTTAAAAGTCGTTATATTGCAGCTTCTTTAGCCAACAGGGAACTGCTTTCTCTTTACTATTATGTTGGACGAATGATTTCTGAAAGATCCGGAAAAGAAAAGTGGGGATCTAAAGTAATTGATAAAATTTCAAATGATCTGCAATCCGAGTTGCCTGGCGTTAGAGGTTTTTCTGCTTCAAACCTTAAAAAAATGAGGGTTTTTTATGAGGCTTGGAATGAGTACATTAAAATTAGTTCGTCATCAACGAACCAATTACTGATAACTCATAATGATTCAATTGGTTCGTTATCAAAGAACCAATTTCAGGATTTGTTCTCAAAAATAGGATTTACAGTACATTTCTTAGTAATTTCACAGGTTAAAGCACTAGAAGAGCGTTTATTTTACTTGCAGTTAGCTGCATCAAAAGCCTTAACTGTTGACTCGATGAAATACTACATAAAAAGTGACTTTTACAACAAGAAAGGGGCATTACCCAACAATTTTGTTAACACAATTGATGAGTCTGCGTATTGTCAAAAAGCTGTTTTATCTTTTAAAGACGAATATCTTCTTGATTATGTTAACATTGAAGATCCAGATGAGGAAGATGAGCGAATTATTGAAAATGAAATTGTAAGAAATATTAAGAAGTTTATCATGTCTTTGGGTTCTGACTTCACATTTATCGGGAATCAGTACAGAGTAGTTGTTGACGAAGATGAGTTTTTTATAGATTTACTTTTTTTTAACAGAGATCTTCAGTGTCTTGTCGCTTTTGAACTAAAAAAAGGTAAGTTTAAACCCGAGTATTTAGGGAAAATGAATTTTTATCTGTCAGCACTGGATGATTGTGTTAAAAAGGCTCATGAAAACCCATCAATAGGCATTATTCTCTGTAAAGAAAAAAATAACAAAATCGTAGAGTTCGCTTTCAGAGATACAAACAAGCCGATGGGAGTAGCTACATTTAAAACCATTAGAGATTTGCCTGAAGAATATAGAAAAGCTTTGCCAAATGAAGAGGATTTGAAGAAGCTGATGAATGAAAATTAAAAAAAGAGAGGCCACAGGATAATGCAGGGACTTCAAGTGCTTGAAACACAAAAGGAAGGAACACTCAGACCCGTCAGCGATTACACAATGCCCAATGTTTCAGATAAAGTTGTGAGAATAATATTGAGTTATACCGATTATGTTAACCGGGTTGTTTGGGGGAAGTGAGAATGAAAGTACTCCATATTTGCTTAGCCAATTTTTTTATTGATAATTACTCATATCAGGAAAAC
>SLGQ01000290.1 GCA_007136595.1 Candidatus Sumerlaeota bacterium
ATATCATCAAGTTCCCGCTGATAATCAATTTTCTGCATATATGTATCTGCAAATTTCCAGGAATCTCCCAGCACTTCATTTATTACTGAACGGAGAGTATCAGCCTGGAACGACAGTGTTTTGAACTGATAAGCAAGTTTTTCCTTTTCGATCCTGAGCTTTATGAGATCTTTCTGGGTGATCCCTTCTTTCTCATTGTAAAGCATATCCTGAATTTTCTCTTCAGCTTCGTCGACCATCTTTAAAGCCGGTTCCATTATTGTGATCATTTCCTGAACCATTACCCAAGACCAGTATATCATGCCGGCTTCTTTTCTGATCTTAAGCTCACCGATCTCAGCTTGAGCCTCTTTGACTCCAATATTTGCCTTAGCCGCCTGAGTACCCCTCAAAATCTTTCCGAAAGTGAATAAGGGCATCATAAACTCACCGCGCAATCTTATGGCCACTCCATATTTAGAAAAATCCAGCGGATATTTATGCCAATCATCATTGACAATATAATATTCACCGGCACCGTCTCTTTCAAGGCTCATAGACTGATACTCATATCTGGGATGAGGACCCAATCCGAAAGTAACTCTGAATTTCGGGAAATATTGTGCAAGCACCATATTATGTTTCGCTTCCGCACTTTCAACTTTATACTGTAAAGATTCAATTATATCTGCTTTATTAAGAAAAGCTTCCACAAAGTCATCTCTTGTGTAAACAGCTGCAGGCGGTTCGTTACCGGCTTTGTCCTCCGTTACGGCAACATCATCGGCAACGACAACGAATGACAGTTTTAAAACGACCAGAAAAAGCAACAGAGGCACTTTAAAAAATAAAAATGCCTCTGTAAGAATTTTTCCAATCTTAAAATTCAACATCGAATATTCATGATCTTTTATTTTAACTGGGCTGCAACTTCATCAGCAAAGTTGGATTCTTCTTTTTCGATACCTTCACCAAGCTCAAATCTGGAAAACCGCACTATCTCAAGGTCAGACCCCACCTTTTTTGAAGTTTCTTTAATATAATCCTTTACTTTAACATCGCTGTTCATAACAAAGTTCTGCTCAAGAAGTGTATTTTCAGAGATGAACTTTTTAATTTTCCCTTCCACTATTTTTTCTGCAACATTTTCAGGTTTTCCCAACTCCATTACCTGAGCAAGAAAAACTTTCTTTTCAGATTCAATTTTTTCTGAAGGGAAAGAAGATTCATCAACACATTCGGGACGCATTGAAGCTATCTGCATTGCAATTCCATCCGCCATTTCTGCAACATCTCCGTTGCTGAGAGCTTCTTTCTGCGACGCTTTCACTTCAACCATAACACCGATCTTTCCACCCATGTGTATATAAGAGTGGATATAAGATTTATCGTCTCCATTAAATTTCACAAACCTTCTCGGTTTTATATTTTCACCTATCTGGGTGATCGCTTCCGTTGTATATTTTTCCACTTCCTGATTGTAAAAACCTTCTTCCATTGAAACCACAAGCCCTTCTTCAGAAGCATTTTTCATGAAGTAGTCAACCATTTGGGAAGCATAATTTTTAAAGCCGTCACTTTTTGCTGCGAAATCAGTTTCACAATTTAATTCAAGCAACAAACCCTTACTGTTATCGATAAAAGAAAGAACTGCACCTTCTGAAGCTACCCTTCCGGTTTTTTTTGCCGCTTTTGCCGCACCTTTCTCTTTAAGTATCTGCATTGCATCGTCCATATTGCCATTTGATTCCATCAATGCATTTTTGCAGTCCATCATTCCTGCACCGCTTCTTTCTCTAAGTTCTTTCACCATACCCGCAGTAATATTCATTTCAACATCCTCCTTGCAAACATTGTTTTATTCAGATTTTTCTGCAACTTCTTTTACTTCGTCAACCGTTTCAACTTTATTTTCAACTTCTTTCTCTGAAGCTTCCGGTGCCGTCTGATCATCTTCTGTGGTGGCTATTCTTTTTACTTTGACTTTACGACCGGCAACACTTCTGGTTTCACCTCTTGACGGTTTATCTTTCTTTTCTTTGCTTTCGGAAACTATTTTCTGCTGATAAAGATCCTGTCCCTCAAGATATGCATCAATAATGTCTGATGTAATTAAAGATATCGTTCTCATTCCGTCATCATTAGCCGGAATTACAAAATCGATATCAGCAGGATCGCCATTTGTATCTATTATGGCTATGACCGGTATTCCCAATATTTTTGCTTCATGAACAGCAAGATGCTCTTTTACCGGATCAACTATGAACATGGCAGCGGGAGATTTTTCCATTTTAACTATTCCGGAAAGGTTTCTTTCAAGTTTAACTTTTTTCTTTTCTATTGCAACCAGTTCTTTTTTCTTATAAAGAACCCTTTTTTCTTCGCTTAATATCTCTTCGTATTTTTTCAGTTTTTTTACTGACTGATTTATTGTGGAGAAATTTGTAAGCATTCCGCCAAGCCAACGAAAATTCACATAAGGAATGTCTGCTCTGTCAGCTTCTTCTTTAATAACATTCTGAGCCTGCCTTTTTGTTCCGACAAGAAAAATTGTTTGTCCGTTCAAAGCAATGTTTTTCACAAATTTCTTAGCTTCTTCAACCAATTCCACTGTTTTTTGAAGATCAATGATGTGAATGTTGTTTCTTTCTGTGAAAATGTAAGGAGCCATTTTAGGGTTCCATTTTTGTTTCTGGTGACCGAAGTGAGCACCGGCTTTCAATAAATCTCTGATTTCAGGCATTTTTTCCTCCTAAAGATTTTACCTGTTAAAATTCTTCCCCCTGAATTCCTGCTCACTCTTCCACATATTTAATCTAAGGAAGAGACAGGCACAGGAAATTCCACAGGGGTGCCATTACGGTTGGTTTTATACTCCTATATCTACTCAAGTCAACTATTTTCTTGATTCTGTTCTTGCAATTCAAATTTTTTCGACTATTTTCTTTTTGTCTGATATGGAGGTTGACAATGATTGATAAGTTAAAGATCAGAAAATTGACAAAGAAAATCTTAAACAGAAAAAGACAGTTGCTCTGGATCAAAAAACGGAGAGGGAACCTTACCGATCCTCAAGAGAAGAAACTTTCAGATCAACTTGAAAAAATTGGTGAGATCGAGAAGAAAGTTGCAGACAGATCTATCAAAGCTCCGGATGTTGAGCGGTTTTACAAAGAACTTGAGTATAATTTTAAAAAAGAGTTCCTCCTTTTAAAACAAAATGCTTTATGGGAACTTTTTGATGAACTTTGGTTGGTCGTTCTTATCGCACTGTTCCTGAAGTTTTTTGTGATCGGTTCATACAGAGTTCCGACAGGCAGTATGGTAAACACCATAGAAATTGGCGATAATTTATTTGTCGCAATGTTTGTTTACGGGCTTACTCTCCCTTTTGCAAAGAGTCAGTTCGTTGAATTCGGAAACCCTGGCAGAGGAGATATAATTACTTTTTCAGAACCGGGGGCAGATGGCAAAGCATTAGTAAAAAGGGTCATTGCAATCCCCGGAGACACAGTTCTCCTTGCTGGTAACGATATATATATAAACGGAGAAAAACTCTACAGGGAACTTGTCGGAGAAACAGAATATATTTCTTCAAAAGGAGAAGCTGTTACAGTAACTCAATATCTTGAGTCAACACCTGACGGTAAAAAATATTCTGTATTATACCACAATTCCATAAGTGACAGAGACCGTCGGGAATTTTTGCGCTACTGCAGATACTGCAACAGAACTTTTACTGTCCCTGAAAGATCTTTTTTTGTTATCGGCGATAACAGAGATGACAGTCTTGACAGCAGAATATGGGGATTTGTTCCAAGAGGAAATCTGCAGGGGAAACCTCTTTTTGTATGGTTTTCAGTTCAACTCGGCAGAAATTTTGAGATCGTTGAGTTGAGACTTAACAGAATAGGACATGTTTTTAAGTAGACCTACTCATAGGCCCCGGCTCTTTTCAATATTTCAACAATATTAAAGTTCCCTGTCCATCTCGCTCTTGTTATCGGGGTTCTACCGGTTTTGTCTTTGGCATTTACATCAGCCCCTTTTTCAAGAAGCAATTTAACCGCATTTTCAAAACCTCTTGCAGAAACGACCATAAGCGGGGTGTTTCCGTTCTTATCTGCAACATTTACATTAGCGCCACTTTTCACGATAGTATTTACGACATGCTCCTCTCTTCTGGCACAAGCATAAAGAAGCACTGTGTCCCCATCTTTATTTCTTGCTTCCAGATCACCACCGTTGGCAACCAGAAGTGCTATCATTTTAGCATCTCCATTTCTGGCTGCGTACCACAAAGGGAAAAGTCCATCCTGAAAACGACGGTTAACAGAAATGCCTCTTTCAATTAAGTTTTGAACTATTTCGTGATAACTGTTCAAGGTTCCATAAGCCATTAACTCATCCTGCTCTGCCCTTCTTTCGATCTTTGCTCCGTTTTCAAGTAAAAGATAAACAATTTCTCTACGGTTTTCCTTTTTTGCATGTATCAGTGCCGTTTCACCCTTTTTATCCTGAGCATCAAGATCAACCCCTTTGGAAATAAATGTTTCTGCAAATCTTCTAACCCCTTTTTTGGAAACAATTATCAGAGGTGTTTCTCCAATCCTGTTGGAAAGGTTCATGTCAGCTCCCCTCTCTATCAACATTTCAGCTATATCATCAAAGTTTTTGTGAAGAGCTATTTTTAGAGATGTA
>SLGQ01000328.1 GCA_007136595.1 Candidatus Sumerlaeota bacterium
CGGCGGATCAGGTATCGCCTCCAAAATTATCAGCTTCACCGAAATTTATTAATATCCGGAACCCACAATTTTGACATTCGAGTCTAATTTTTGTAGAATCTTTCTGTAAGTATGGAGGTTGCTCATGAAAATTCTTTCTTTTGTTTTTGTTTTTTTTGGCTTTGTGACTGTTTTTGCTGATGATTCTAAAGGTTGGGAGCTTATTGAAGATAGCGATAAGCTTAAACTTTATACCAGAGAATATCCCGACAGCGAGATAAAAGAGGTGAAGGCTGTTGCTTTTATGTCAGGTACGATAAAAGAAGCTGTTGAGGTAATGTTCGACAGACTTGAGCATCCAAGAATATTTAAATACATAAAACATTCTGAGGTTGTAAAAAAGACAGATACCTGTGACTGGTCATACAATGTAATTGATGCTCCGCTTGCTTCGGACAGGGATTATCTTGTGAAAAGTTGTGAGATAAAAAACAGTGACGGTTCTGTTACTGTTGACTGGGTTCCCTTTACCGACCCGAAATATCCGCTTCATGACAGAAGGGTAAGGGTTGTTGTAAACAAAGGATACTGGAAGTTTACTCAAATAAAGCCGGATCAACTCAGAGTTGACTACTATATCTATACCGATCCTGCCGGAAGGCTTCCTCTGTGGATAAAAAACCTTGCAAACAGAAGAGCTGTTCCCGATACGATATGGAGTCTCCATAAGGAGATGATGGATAGAAGAAAATCTTCAAAATAAGGTTTTTTCAGTGAAAAATTTGTCGCCGAAAGCAAAAACCATAAATGTACAAATGTTTCATAATGCTCTGGAAGGTGTTGTTTACGGATTTCTAATTATGTCTGAAGTTATCATGAGGAGGGAGATGAACGCCACTCCTTTTATGATAGCATTATTCACAATGGTGATGCCCGTAAGTTCCCTTTTCAGCATTTATTTTTCACATATTCTTTCCAGAAACCCCGGGAAAATAAGACTTTTCATATTTCTTTCAGCAATTCTAACGAGACTTCCTATGGTTTTTTTCTTTATTTTCCGTGGACCCACGGCACTCCTTTTTTTAACGCTCTTATATTTCATGGGACATAGTTTCATCAAGCCTGTTCAAAACATATTTATGAGACTCAATTATGAAAAAAGAGAAATAGGGAAGATTTTTGCTTACTCAATTTCAGTCAATAAAATCCTTTTTATTATAGCAGCTTATGTTTTTGGACGATGGCTTGATGCTGACAGCTCCGTTTATATACTGGTTTTTTCCATAAGCGGACTTTTCAGTTTTCTCTCTCTTTTCATGCTTGCTCTTGTTCCGTTTAAAGGGTGGACAGAAGAACAGCAAAACCTTGAAAAGATGGATCTTTTTATTATTCCTACCATTATAAAAGTTTTTAAGAAAAATATGGATTACTTCAGGTACGAAACAGCATTTTTTATTTATGGTGGCGGTTTTATGGTGATACTTCCCGCCATTCCGATTATGCTTGTTGATTATCTTGATCTTTCATATTCGGTTATTTCTTTCGGGAGAGGTGTGGTTTCGGCAGTTGTCATAATTACCCTCATGCCCTTACTTGGGAAGTTGTTTGACAGGAGAGATCCTGTTTTTATGGGCGTGATAGCTTTCGCCATTCTTGTAGGACATCCTCTTTCAATAATTCTTGCTTATTTTGTCAATCCTGAATTTTCCAAGTATGTTGTTTATCTTTCGTATATCTTTTTCGGAGTTGGTATGGCTGCCGTAACACTCTGTTGGAATCTTGGACCTATGTATTTTGCAAGCAACAACATGGAAATCCCTCAATTTACTTCAACTCATGTAACCCTCACAGGTATCAGAGGACTTATCTGGCCCTTTTCAGGCTATCTGCTCCTTAGAATACACATACTTCTTCCATTTATTGCAAGCATAATTTTTCTTATAGTTGCCACCCTTATAATGAGATCTCTCCATAAACGACCCAAAAATGCAATACATCCCGAAGTTGAACCCGCCAGTGTGTGAGATACAGTTGATTTTATTTTCTGACACCATTTTTTTAAAAATTATTAAAAAACAATAAAACTGGTCAAATAGTGTTACTATAGATATAGTATTGAGAAGTTTTCAGATCGGGGGTTGGTTCAAATGAAAAAGATTTTAATTACGATGCTTTTTATGTCAGCATTTATTTTTGTTTCGTGTGGTAGCGACACAGGAGATACTGGAGACACCGAAGACACTGGAGATACTGGAGACACTGGAGACACTGGAGACACTGGAGACACTGGAGACACTGGAAATACTGGAAATACTGGAAATACTGGAAATACTGGAAATACTGGAGACACTGGTGATGCGGAAGGCTTTTGTGATGGGCTTAATATAAAAGTTGTTGAAGAAGAGGGTTCTATCCGTTTTTTTGCCGAAGGAATATCAATATCTACTATAACATGTACTAATAATTTAACCTTATATGAAAAGACAGATGATGGCTATGTGAGATTAAATTATGGCATAGTTAATTTTTGTCATTGCGGATGTTTTTTTGGAGAAAGTTATAGTCCACCATCTTGTAATGAGGGTTGTGATTATGAAAGCTGCAAGGGCGTACAAAATTCGATTGAATGGAGGTTCACAGGTTTTAACACCCCTCACTATATTGGCAATAGAAAAATTCCTGAAGAATATCTTAATTATTGTGGATATTCTACTGGAAACACAGCATCTGTATATGAAATTCGAAAAATAGTATCTGAAAGAATGAAACTGATTTTTAATTATTATATTGAAGAGAGTGATGCCTCACATCCAAAATGTAACTACGATAATTTCAGAAGATGTGAAATTGAGTTCAACAACCCCGATACAGATACCGGTGAATGTCCTGAAGACAATAAATTTTGTCATGAACACGAAGGGCTTAACTGGTCACCTCCTTCTTTAAACTGGATGAGTTGGAGGAGCGCTGTTGAATATTGTGAAAAGATGGGTGGCAGGCTTCCTTCAATAGGTGAATTGAGAACACTTGTTAAAGATTGTCCTGTCTCTCAAACAGGTGGAGATTGTGGTGTTACAGATGATTGTTTATCGAGTAGTTGCAGAAATGACATTTGTTTGGGATGTTCTCGTGACATTACTGGAAAGCATAGTGTTTTCAAAGATAAAGATTGGTTTTGGTCTTTTTCGTTACTTGAGGATGATACTGATCGTGCATGGGGTTTGAGTTTTCTCCACGGCAGTATAGCAGACAATCTACTGATCGGCAATGGCAGGGCTCGTTGTCTTCAGCCAAAACCCAATGAAACAAGGGAGGTTAACTGTACAAATCTACCGGACAATGCACAGTGGACAGAAGCTTTTAAAGATGGTAAAATTGAGCAGACATGGAATGGTAAAGACTGGTACCCAAAGGCTGAAAGCTGTGAATGGGAGTGTCAGGGAGAAGCCGTTAAGAACATACAAAAGAGGGCATGCTCTTGTCCGAAAGACAACAAATTTTGCCATGAACATAAGGGTCGCAGGTGGTCTGACAGATCCTCGGACAGAATAGTTTCTCCGATTACTTTTATGAACTGGAGTATGGCTATGAACTTTTGTGAAAAAAAGGGAGGGAGACTGCCAACGATAAGTGAGCTTAGGACACTTGTAAGGAATTGTCCTGCTACTGAGACAGGTGAAATTTGTGGTGTTACTGATGATTGTTTATCGAGTAGTTGCAGGAATGATGTCTGTTGGGGATGCTCTTTTGACATAGATAGCAGTGGAAAATACAGTGTTTTTGGGGATAAAAGTTGGCTTTGGTCTTCCTCTTACATTGCTGATAATACTGACAATGTATGGGTAGTAGATTTTAACCGGGGCAGTGTAAAAGGCTACCTTACAAGTAAAAATGGTGAGGGGCGTTGTATTTTGCCGGAAATTAATGAAACAAGAGAAGTGAACTGTGAAAATATACCAGAAAATGCACAATGGACAGAAGCTTTTAAAGATGGTAAAATTGAGCAGACATGGAATGGTAATGAGTGGCTTCCAGGTGTTGACAGCTGTCAATGGGAGTGTTATGGAAAAGCGGTTAAAAACGAAGAAAAAAGAACATGTTCTTGTCCTGAAGATGATAAGTTTTGCTATGAACACAAAGGTTTTTGGTGGTCTGATAGGTCACCGTACATAATGAGCTGGGATGGTGCGATGATTTATTGTAAGAATTTGGGTGGGAGATTGCCCAACATACAGGAGCTGAGAACACTTATTCAAAATTGTCCCGAAACAGAATATCCGAGACCTTCAGGACAGGTTGGCTGGTGTGAAATAGAAGATCCTGACAAATTTTCTGAGCAGGATTGGAGTCCTCACTGTTTCCCCAGTTGTTTCAACGATTTGAATGTTTTTGGTTACACAGATTTGTTCTGGTCATCGTCTCTTTCTGTCTATGTTGCTGGTTATGTGTGGAATGTTTGCTTTAATTTTGGCACTCTCGGTAAAAAAAGAAGTAAGTCCGACAATCTCTTTGTTATTTGTCTCAAGTGAGTTTATTGCCGATGGCATAAACAATTAAACCTTGTTTCCTTTAATTCTCCTGCTATAATCAGTACAGTTTTTTGTTATGGAGGTTTTCATGGATAATGGAAAAAGGGTGATCCTGGTAATTCTTGACGGTTTCGGGATA
>SLGQ01000051.1 GCA_007136595.1 Candidatus Sumerlaeota bacterium
AATCTCTATATTTCCAGTGTCTCCAGTGTCTCCAGTGTCTCCAGTGTCTCCTGTATCTCCTGTGTCTCCAGGTCTCACACATATTCCATCCAGACAGACAAGATCCCCTCTGCATGTTTCATTGCCGAAACATTCTTCACCTTCTTTGCCTGTTTCTATATCTTTAAAATTGCCGCACCCGGCAAAAAGAAACAGCAAAATCATAAAACATAACTTTTTCATCACCATCTCCACTCTATACCTCCGGCAAAGCCGTCTTTATAGGGAAAAAGATAGAATGATGTATTGTTTTCCTTCTCTTTCCTTACATTCATAGCATCAAGAACAAGAAGTGTAACGCCTCCGGCTATAAAAACCGATCCTGCAACATAACCACCTATCGAAAGACCTCTCATTGTTTTGAACCTGTCTTCATCAGAGCTGTTTCCGCTCTTTGCAAAATCATTCCTTGCTGAATTCATCATCGCATTTGAAACTATTCCGCCACCAAGTGCAAGAACTCCAACTGTTGTAAATGTCCAGCCGGTAACTTTCTGCCACGATGCAGGTTCCCTTTCTTTTCTGACTCGTTCTGTTCTGACTCTTTTTTCTTGTGGCGGTTCAAGTGTTATTGAAGGCTCTTCATCAAAAAGTTTATAAACAAGCGGGGTCAGAGATTCAACAAGTGCGTTCATATCCCCTTTAAACCTTTTATTTATCCTTGAAACTGTTTCAACTTTCCTTATATCAACAAGTTGAAGTGTAATTACCCAGTAGTCTCCCATTTTTGATAAAATTCCTGACACAGAAAAAGGGGCTCCCATTGCGGCACCGATCTCTGCTATGCAGACATTATCATCAGCTCCGCAGGCGATCCGCATAGTTTCTCCATCAATGACCGCTCTCATTTCCGCTTCACTTACAACTGTTTTCTTTGAAACCCGCTCTATCTCGCTTGTCAAAATGGAGGTGACAGTCACAGATTCTTTTTCCGTAACACCTGTCTGAGGTTGCAAATTCCAGACAACTATCCTGTCGGCAAAAAGTGTTAACGAAATAAATAAAAACCCTGCAAAAACTAAAACTCTCAACATGGTCAGTCTCCTGAATATTTTGATTATAATATAAAACATCAAAATCTTTACTATTATATTAACGACTGCCGGCAAGTCAAAAAAGATCTAAATATAAAACAACTTTGAAAAACTCATTCCTTGACAGAAGAAACGATGTTCATTAACATCTTGAAAGTTTGAGTGTTTTACAGTTCACTGACAACAAAGGATTTATCTAATGAAAAAAAAGATCGAAGGCTCGCTCATCAGTTATATGAGCAATCTTGTGAAACAAAATGGCGGGATCAACTGTGCGCAGGGAATTCCGGGATTTGATCCGCCACGGGAACTTATTGAAGAACTTAGGAATGTAGCTTATGAAAATTGTCACCAGTATGCCCCGGGATGCGGGTTGCCTGAACTTAGAAAATTGATAGCTGAAAATACCGGGGAAAATACCCACTCAGATAATGTTTTGATAACAAATGGTGCCACAGAAGCAATATCTTTGATCTATCTTTATATAAAAAACAATTCCGGCACCAGGATCACCACTCTCGGTTTTGATCCTGTTTATGAAAGCTACTTTAATCTGCCAAAGATCTATGGGGACAAATTTATCCGTTTTGAAAAGGAAACTGATGGAACAATTGACTTCGATCATTTAGAAAAAACAGTTGCAAAAGAAAAGGTTAAAATCATTTTCATGTCATCTCCCGGAAATCCTTACGGAAAAATATTTGACAAAAATTCTGTTGAAAAAATTGTCGATATATGTCGAAAAAACAACTGCTTCCTTATTTTTGATGCAGTTTACAGTGAAATATATTTCAGTGATCCTCCCTATCTCCCTGTTTCCAAGCCCGATAAAAACATATTTTTTGTATCTGCTTTTTCTAAAATGCTTTCTATCACAGGGTGGCGGCTCGGATTTTTAACTGCCCATGCTGAGCATATTGCCAAACTTTCTGAAATACATGATTATACGGGACTTTCATCTCCTTCAGTTCTCCAGAAAGCAGTTTTTAAATATCTTAATAAAAGTTGTTACGGTAAAGATTACACCCGATCTTTAAGAACTGAAATAAAACAAACTTTTGATATTATGGCAAAAGAACTTAGAAACATACAGTTTTTCATTCCGGAAACAGAAGGAGGGTATTTTATATGGGCAAAACTTCCTCCAAGTTTTGATGATGGACTCAATTTTGCTCTTGAACTGTATGAAAAAACAAAAGTTGCTACAGTTCCCGGCATTCATTTTTCAACCAACTATAAGAAATGGATCAGAATAAATGTTGCAAGAGATGCCGGAGAGATCACGGAAGCTGCTGAAAGAATAAAAAACTTTATTTGACTACTTTGTAAAGTCTGCAACCACCACTGGAAATAAGAAGCTCAGTGTTTGAAATTACATATTTCATAGCTTCAATATCACAGTTTTCAATTTTTATGGGCCATGTTTTACAAAAGATCACTTCAAAAAACATATCATCAGTAATGTAATAATCATGGTCAAGAATGCATCTGTCTTTTTTTTCCATACATTTTCTTCCATCTTTGCGGGAAGTAAAATCTATCCCCGCAAAAGCAACATACAGCCCCCTTTTTTCTGCAATATATCTAATAAGTTCCGGTGTCGGAGAAACAATAGAAGCAGTTACGGCAGGATTCTCAGCTTCAAGTCTTGAAATAATGGATAAAGATGACTGATAATTTACATCCAGAACCGTTTTTGTGTGGGCAAGCCCGTTAAAACTCAACAAAAGTACAAGAATTGAAGAAACAACGATCCACTTTTTATCTTTAAAAAATGCAAAAGAGAGGCAGATAAGAAAAAGCAAAAGTACCGGCAGAAGATAGTAATGGAATTTTTTAGGGAACAATGCAAAAAAAGGTATGAATATCAACAAAGAAAGGAGAGAAAACCTTATCAGTTCAATATGACGGTACTTTATGAAACAATATACCGCCCCTGAAATAAAAACTGACGAAACCACAACATTAAGCAATATAAATAACCACCCCGGAAGATTTGCAGTAACCCCTGCAAGTTCACCCATATTGGTAAAAGGTTTTATGAAAGAAATTGAACCCCATGTAATATTGTCATTTGACAGTTCAAAAAACATATCGTAATTGTGAGGTAAAAAAGACTGTATCAAAAGTGGAAATATTAAAAAAAGTATCGTCAAACACCACTTGCCAATCGCTTTAAATTCACGATTTTGGAGCATTATCAGAACAAATACAGGAACAAATCCGAAAGGGGTTTCCTTTATCCAAACAGCCATCGAAAAAAATATCGCTGAAAGAATAATGTTCAGCGTGCTGTTTTCATTTCTCTTTAAAAAAAACAGTAAACTTAAAAAAACAAAGAAAATAAAAGGGGTTTCAACCTGTCCTGCAATACTGTAATGAGTAACACCGGGAAACACTATCCAGATAAAAGATGCAGCAAAAGAAGTTTTAACATCAAGTCCACTCTTCCGCAGCAACAGGTATAAAACAGCAGGAATCCCCGATGACAGTAAAATGGTGACACTTCTTACAGCTTGCAACCTCTCAAACCCTGCTGAAACAAAAATTGCTCCAAACCATTTAAAAAGCGGTGGAAAAAAGAAAAGATCGTCAGAACCGTAAATATTGAACCATTCTCCGGAACTTGCGATCCTTAAAGATGTTGACGAATATGCGACTTCATCATACACAGGCTGTAAATACGGCGAAGCGGCAAATCTTGCTATAGCAGCGGCAACATAAATAAATAAAGGGGCAACATAAGAAATATGCAGATGTTTTTTAAAAAAAGATCTCAATTCTGCTCTCTTCTTTTTTTCGTTCGAGCCAACTTTGAAAAGCTTTGTCCATATTCTGCTGATAATAGTAATTGAGAAGACTTCCCCGAACTTCGTTATATGAAGGGGGATCTTTTTTTTCAATTTTTTCAAGCTTAACGATATGCCATCCGAACCTGGACTTAAAAGGTTTACTCATTTCCCCTTCTTTCATTTCTTTAAGCTTTTCTGAAAATTCAGGCACCATTTGAGACAAAGGAAATGAGCCGAGCCTTCCTCCGCTTTTAGCAGACTCATCCTCAGAATATTTCATTGCAGCTTCTTCAAAGGTCATCTCTTTTGACTCGATCATTTTATGGATATCTGAAATCTTGCCGAAAACAGGATCTCCCTTTTCAGAAGAAGGAGATGATGTCAGTATTATGTGGGACGCCGTATAGTGATCACTTCTTTTAAACTGGCTTTCATACATTGATCTTAAAACAGGTTCGTCAACCTCAATTGTAGTGACAGTTATTTCCCGTTTGAGACTTAAAACTTTGAGTTGGTCCCTTACCACCTCGTTTTTATATACTTCCCAGTCAATTCCCTGCTGAGCAATTTCTTTTTTCAGTTCTTCAACTGTTACATTGTTCTGCATTGCAACATTTTGAACAGCATGCTCGATCTCTTTATCGCTTATCACTATTTTGAAAACTTCGATCTGCTGTCTTATTATCTCATCATCTATCGCTCTTTGAAAAAGCTGTTCTTTTCTTTCTTGTAAAGCTTCTACAGAAACTATTTCCGGGTTTTCGGGATTG
>SLGQ01000185.1 GCA_007136595.1 Candidatus Sumerlaeota bacterium
CTTTTTTATTTCGGATCTGTTAAAGAGGCGGGTCTTTTTTTAAAAGAAAACATAGAAAAACTGAGAGTTTCGGCACTGATTTGTGTAGGTGCCGGAGATCTGAATAATATTTTCAGCTGTTTTCAACTGGAGAAAGTGGATGAAGCTTAAAAAGAACGCTCCTTTGGAAAACCTTCTTACACTAAAGATAAAAGATTCGGCTTGCGATCTTTATATCCCGGATACCATTGATGATGTTGTCAGATTTACAAGTGAAAATGAAAGTTTCCATATTTTGGGCGGGGGAAGCAATATTATTGCCGGGAAATTGAAAAAACCGGTCATTTATATGTCGGGAATAATCGGCACAAGCAATACGGAAGACATTAGTGAAAATGCAGTGAAAACATTTATGCCGGGAGGAATAAGCATCAACAGACTGCTTGATTATTCCATTAAAAACGGACTTTCCGGTGTTGAATTCATGGCAGGCATCCCGGGTACTGTCGGAGGTGCTCTGGCTGGCAATGCAGCTCCTGCTGAACATACTTGGGATGATGTTGCGGGGGCTCTTTATATTGTTTCAAAAGGGGCTGTTTCAATGCTTATTCCAAAATACGGATATAGAAAACTTATCAATGCCCCGGAAGATCCATTTATAATATATGGAGTAGACCTTATCCTCATTAAAGACACTACTGAAAATGTACGGCAGAGAGTAATGTACTATTTGTCTAAAAGATTAAGGATAACAGAACCCAGTGCCGGCTCACTTTTTAAAAATCCTGAAAATGACTTTGCCGGCAAACTTCTTGATGAAGCCGGACTGAAAGGTTTCAGAGTAAATGATGCCGCCTTAAGTTCCGATCATGCTAATATTGTTGTGAACAAAGGTAGCGGATGTTATGAAGACTTTTGTGAGCTGAGAGATACCGCCATAAAAAAAGTTTATGAGCTCCATAAAATAAAACTTGAAACAGAGGTTAAATTTTGGGATGAATAACAAAAAACTGGATAAAGAGACAAAAATTGCAGTTCTTGCCGGTGGTATGTCGGAAGAAAGGGAAGTGAGCCTTGAGTCCGGTGGAATGATAAGAGATGCTCTTGTAAACGGGGGATACAGAAAAGTCAGTTTTGTTGATGCAGGTTTTGATCTCGATAAAAAATTAAGAGAGCTCTCTCCTGATGTAGTGGTAAACGGTCTGCATGGAACTTACGGAGAAGACGGGATCGTTCAGGGTCTTCTCGAAATGCTCAGAATCCCTTACACCGGCTCCGGAGTTACGGCAAGTGCTGTCGGTATGGACAAAATAATTTCCAGAGCTATTATGAAAGATGCCGGAATAAAAATGGCAGAAGGTTTGGTTTTGAAAATAAAAGATGATCTTCTCCCCCCATTTGATTTTCCTCTTGTTTTAAAAGATCCCGTAAATGGGTCAAGCAAAGGAGTTTATATCATAAAATCTTTGGAAGAATGGAATTCTACGGTGAAAACTCTCAAAAAAGATGTGCTTTTCCTTTGTGAAAAATACTTTAAAGGGAGAGAAATAAATGTTGCTGTCCTTGGAGGAGAAGTTCTAGGGGATGTTGAAATAATTCCGGCGAATGAATTTTATGACTATGAATCAAAATATTTAAGCGACAAAACCAAGTATATAGTTGATCCTGACTACAGCGAAGATATTGCAAGGGAAATTTGGCAGGCATCTTTGCGGATACACTCGATACTGGGATGCAAAGGTGTTACCCGGAGTGATTTTATGGTGAGCGACACCGATTATGTGATGCTTGAAATAAATACTCTTCCGGGCATGACGAGCCACTCCCTTGTACCTATGATAGCTGAAAAAAGGGGGATAAGTTATCTGAGACTGGTTGAAATGGTCATAGAAGAGGCTTTGAGAGATGAATAAGCTTTTAAAAGGAGTTAAATTTTTTATCACCGCTTTGTCAGTTTATGTCGCTGTATTTGTTTTTTCTGCAGGAATAGTTTTTGGAGAAAATTCCATTTCGAGTTGGAAAAGCAGTGAGTCTGTCATCGTTGCTCCTCAAAAAGTTGATATCACAGGGCTTAACCGGCTTACAAGGGAAATAATACTTCTTGTCACTGGACTCAACAAGGAAAAGAGTTGGTTTGATATTGATGAAAGGGAATTGGAAAAGTTCATTTATTCAACCGGTTGGGTCAGGAAGTGTACTGTCAAAAAAACTTTTCCCGATTCTGTACGAATTGTGGTGGAAGAATTTGAACCGGCAATAGTTGTCAGCAGCTTTAAAAACAAAAAAGACCCGGATAGCGGAAGTTACTACACGATGTGGTTTGCAGACAGGACAGGCTTTGTTTTTAAAAAAGCGTTTCCCGGGGAAATGGATGACTCCCTTCCGTTTTTACATATTGAGAGAGATGTTGTTCCGATACATGGTGAGGAAAAAAGGATGTCAATTATTAAAAAGGCGGTCATCCTTTCAGACAGTTTGAAAAAAGCATCAGAGATTTGTTCGGTTAAAAGTGTGCGATACAGTTCTACGAACAGTTTTACTGCTGACTGTGAAAATGAAAAGGGAATGATAACGACCATACACATGGAAAACTTTGAAGAACAAACGGAAGTTGCAGAGATGTCGTCCAGGTTTCTCAATACGGCTCAAAAGCTGAGATCAAAGAACATCTGGGCGGGAGAATATATTTTTGAAGGAACGGGTAATGATAGAAAAATAATTGTTGGAAAGTTTGTAAAAAGAGCAAACAGGGGGAGTGATGCCTAAACATGATAATGTAATAGTTGCTTTGGATGTCGGAACCAGAAAAGTTACTACTCTCGTAGCAAAAATAGAGTCCGATAGAAAAGTGCAGTTTATCGGGAAAGGTGTTGCATACAATGAGAACGGAATAATTGCCGGAAGCGTTGTGAACATGGAGGCAACTACCAGAGCAATTCAGGAATCGGTAATGGAAGCTGAAAAGATCGCTGATATACATATTAAATCTGCTTACATAGGTCTTTCCGGAGAACATGTATCTTCAATGAACAGCCATGGAGTTGTTACTGTAAGGGGAAAAGAGGTTGCCCAGACAGATATAGACCGGGTAATTGAGCAGGCAAGGAACATCAGTCTTCATAGTGACAGACAGATCATAAATGTTGAAATAGGTGAGTTTGTTGTTGATGATCAGGCAGGAATAAGAAATCCCAAAGGTATGGCAGGAAGAAGACTTGAAGTAAAAGTCCACATAATAACTGCATCAAGTGCAATGTTAAGAAATCTTGCAAAATCTGTTGAAGACTCCGGACTTCTTGTTGAAGATGTTCTGGTAAATGGCATAGCAGGCAGCTGGGCTGTTCTTGAAGAAGACGAAAAGCTGTTGGGAGTTGCTTTAATAGATATAGGTGAAGGGACAACAGACATTACTGTCTATCATAATGGTGATCCGGTTTATACAAGTGTAATTCCCATGGGTGGCAGATATATCACAACTGACATAAGCTATGCAATGAGGATCCCTCCTGTCGAGGCTGAAAGAATAAAATGCCGGTATGGGAGTGCCAGGCCCGACTTTGTGTCAAGTGACGAAGAAATAGAGGTAAGTATAATCGGTACTGACGAAAAGAAAGTGAAGAAAGTCCATTTTCTTTCCAGCGTTCTTTCTCCGAGAGCTGAAGAGATACTTATGGCGGCAAGAAAAAAACTTAATGATGAAATGAAAGAAAGTCTTATACAGACAAACATTGTTCTTACAGGTGGAACAGCCGAATTGAAAGATATACAGTTTCTGGCAAAAGATGTCTTTGAACAGCCTGTCAGAGTTGGAAAACCGAAAATTAATGAAGCCAGCAGCGGTTTTAAAGATGTTTTAAGTTCACCTTCCTTTTCAACGGCTGTAGGTATCGTTAATTATTTCGCTCAACACGAAAAAATGAAGTTCAGAGATAAAAATGGAAGTTTTCTTACAAAGTTAGGTGATTTTTTCAGGAAGTTTTTTGAGTGATGATATGAAGTTAATATATTTCAGAATAAGGAGGAAGCTATGCAGGCAGTACCCAAAAGTTCGGTTGTAAAGATTGGTGTCATCGGTGTAGGTGGCGGTGGCTGTAATGCCATAGACATGATCTGTGAAGAGAGAGATGAAGTTAACAGCAGACCATCGGAAAACAATTACACTGTTTTCAACGAGGTTTCGATAATTGCCGTGAACACCGATGTTCAGGCACTTGACGGATCAAAAGCCGGCATAAAGATCCAACTGGGACCGGATCTGACAAAAGGTCAGGGTGCCGGTGGAGTTCCGGAAATCGGGAGACATGCTGCGGAAGAAAGCAAAGTTGACATTGCTACAGCAATAGAAGGTCTGGATATGCTCTTTATTACCTGCGGCATGGGGGGAGGAACAGGAACCGGGGCTTCTCCTGTAATTGCTCAAGTTGCCCAGCAAGCCGGAATATTATGTGTAGGTGTTGTAACTAAACCTTTTGACTTTGAATCCAAAAAGAAAGTGAGATACGCCCAGGAAGGGATGGAGGCGATGAGCCAGTATGTGGATACGATGGTTGTGATCCCCAATCAGAGACTGCTTGCAATAGCTGACAACAACGATATGGCTATGGATATGTTCAAGAAAACGAATGAAGTTCTCATTTATGCCGTTAGAAACATATCGGAACTGATAGCAAACAAATCATATATAAATGTTGATTTTGCCGATGTCAAATCAACGATGACAGATATGGGGTTGGCAATGTTCGGGTTTGGAAGTGCAACCGGTGAAGGAGCTGCAATAAATGCCATAAAAGAAGCTCTCAACAATCCGCTTCTTGCCGACTTTGCAATTTCAGGTTCAAAAAAGATGCTTCTTCACTTCAGTGGCGCACAGGTTCCTTTCCCGGAATTTGTTGAAGCTTCGTCATACCTCAGTGAAAAACTTCATGAAGATGCAGATTTTATATGGGGTATATCTTTGAACGAGGGTTCAGACAAAGTTCACGCTCTTATTGTAGCTCAGGCAACAGAAGAAGTTGCAGAGTTCGGTAATCTCTCTAAAGGATTTAAAAAGATCGAAGCTTCAGATCAGGGAAAACTTTTTGATGAAAAGCCTTCCGAAGAAGAAAACAAATATGATTCCGATGTGTTATTTGACAGCAAAGATCAGTCTTATGAAGAAGAAGCTTCTTTTGATGAGTATGCTCCTGCAGCTATCAATAAATATGATGGTGAAAATGAAGATGTAGAAACCCAAAGTATTGTAATTGAAGATATTGTCACTAAATCTGAAGATTTAGATGAAGAGATCGAAATTTCAGGAAGTATGAATTTTGATCCTGATGACAAAGAAATCCCTGCTTTTTTAAGAAGACAGAAAACAGCTGCTATTTCAGAATATAAAACTGAAAAAGTTGTAGAAAAAGTACAAATTGAGAAAAAAAGTTAAAGAAGTGCTTTTACAACCGCTCTTAATTTATCCTGAAAAATTGCCCCTAGCTCTTACCAGCCTTTCCATTCACTGGTTTTTCAATGCTTTTGAAGACTTGCTGCCCGACCTTATGACTTTTGATTCCGGAAAGAGTGTAATACATGGTAAACGGTTAAGTGATTTTCAAATAATATTTGTCTCTCTCTCTTATGCCGCCAACTTGATAAACTTTGTAAAAATGGTTAAGGAAGGAGGGATCCCTTTGTTGAAAAGGGAAAGAGACAAGGGAATGTATCCTGTGTTCATTTGCGGTGGGACAGCGGCAATGCTCAATCCGCTTCCTCTTACAGAAATATTTGATGCTGTTTTTGTGGGAGAAGGTGAGTGTATGGAAAAAGATATGAAAAAAATTCTTAATATGGACAGCAGGGAAGAGCTTGATAGCTTTCTCTCATCTTTAAGTTATTGTTACAATGACATTAAACCCTCTGCTGATATTGTAAGGGCTGAAAACGGGCAGTTTTTTGTCCACTCCAACAAAACTCTGCACAAAATGGGCAATACTTTTGATAACAGGCTCATAGTTGAACTTAACAGGAGCTGTACCTCCCGATGCAAATTCTGTGCTGCGACATACCTCTATGAAACCTTCAGAGTTCCTGAAAAAGAAAGGGTTATGGAATATGTTGATACGGCGGTTAGTGATGGAAAAGGGCTTGCTTTGATGGGGACTTCGCTGGGGAGTATAGATTACTTCGATGAAATACTTGAAAAAGCGGCACAGAAATCTGTTTCCATTTCGATCAGCTCAATAAAAGTGAAGGAAATAAATGAAAAAAGATTGAAGCTGCTTAAAAAATGCGGTGTGAAAACTATTACTGTAGCAATAGAAAGCGGAATTCCCGCAACCCGGAAAGCAATATTGAAAGATATCAGTGACAGTGAGATATTGACAGCTCTTAAAATGATAAAAGATATGAAATTTAAGTCAAAACTTTATTTCATTGCGGGACTTCCGGGGACAGAAGCAGTTGAAGAAGCCCAGTCTGTAGTTGATCTGTTGCTATTTATAAAGAATAACGGGGGACTGGGAGAAACTTCCATTTCCGTTGCTCCATTTGTTCCCAAACCTTTAACCCCTTACAGAGATTTTGATATTGTTAACAGGAAGGAATACAAAAAATACATGGAGATATTAAAGAAGGGTGTTTCTAAAATTTCTTCGGGAATTAAAATTGATTTTTATCCTTACAGGGAAAGTGAACTGGATGCCAAGTTTGGTTTTTATCAAGGGGAAGCTTTTATAAAACTGATAACGGAAAACATTTGAAATGTCAGAAATGAATAGGGGAATAGTTGCTGTTTGTGAGACAGATGGAAACGAAAAGTTGAAAAATGTCAGCTTTGAGATCATCTCTGAAGGAAAAAGGCTTGCAGATATTACAGGGGAAAAAGTTACTGCTGTTGTAATGGCAGAAAAGAAACCCGAATTGTCAGATATTTATGCTTGCGGGGCAGACGAAATCGTTTTTGTGAGAAAAGTTTCATCCCTTCTGTATGATATTGAATCTGAATCATGGCTGGCATCCAAAGTGATAGAAAAGATAAAGCCTTCCGTGGTTCTTTTCGGAGCAACGGACTATGGAAGGATACTTGCCCCTAAAGTTGCCGCAATATGCCGTTGCGGGATAACCGCCGACTGCACTTCATTTGAGATAAATGAAAACAAAAAACTTGTGCAGATAAGACCTGCTTTGGGCGGGAACATTTTAGCCCATATAATTTCACCGCATACAATGCCGCAAATGGCAAGTGTCAGGCCATCTGTTTTAAAAAAAATGAAAACAGAAAAAGAAGTAACAGGACATTTTGTTGAAGTTTCTTTTGATATTCCTGAAAACCGCAAAAAAGTAAAAGAGTTAAAAAGAGAATCTTTTGAAGCGAATGATGATGATAAAATCGAAAACGGAAGGATAATCGTTGCTGCCGGATCAGGTGTAACAAGCAGGGAAACACTTCAACTTATGAATAATTTTGCAAAATTGATAGGCGGAGTTTCCGGCTGCTCAAGAAAACTGGTTGAATCGGGTTGGATGCCTCACTCAAAACAGGTGGGACAATCTGGCAAGACAGTATCTCCCGATATTTATATCGCAATTGGAATATCAGGTGCTTCACAGCATCTTGCCGGAATGAAAACTTCCGGCAAAATAATAGCTGTCAACAATGATGCGGATGCAGATATTTTTTCAGTTGCCGACATCGGTTTTGTTATGGATGGGAATTTGTGGCTTAAAGAAATGATGAAGTTTCTGGAAAACAGGCAGAATAATGGTTGAAATAAAAACAATTCAAAAACGAACCGTTAAAGCGGACGATGTTTATCTTTGTGATGAAAGTAAAATGCCGGGGGGAAAAGCTGAAGAAGTGTTTTTTCCTAAAAATATCGAAGAACTTTCGTCCCTTGCAGCTCATTTTTATTCTTTAAAAAAACCTTATACTGTTTTTGGAAGAGGGACAGGTATAACCGGTGCCTCCGTACCTTTGGAAGGTGCTGTCATTTCGCTTGAAAAGATGAACAAAATAAACGATTTAGCTCACTGCAAACAGACAGGGAAACCTTTTTTGAAAGCTGAATCGGGAGTTACTCTTACTGAAATTAAAACCTCTTTAGAACGGTTTTTTTATCCGGTAGATCCTACAGAAATGAGTGCATCAATAGGGGGAACGGTTGTAACAAATGCAAGCGGAGCCTGCTCGTTTAAATACGGAGCTACAAGAAAATGGATAAAGTCCTTGAAAATAGTGCTTCCTGACGGTTCTGTGGAGCGAATAGAAAGGGGAAAATATTTTGCCGACAATGAAGGGATCATCCATTTTTCAGGGAAAAAAATTAAAGTTCCGCAATATAAAATGCCGGAGTGTAAAAATGCTGCCGGACTTTACAGTTGTCCCGGGATGGATCTTATTGATCTGTTCATCGGATCGGAAGGGATACTCGGTATTGTGGGTGAAGTTGAAATATGGCTTGAGAAAAAATTCCCTGCAGTAAGTTTCATTGCATTTTTTGAAGATGAGCAGAAAGCGGTAGATTTTGTAGGAATATTAAGAAACTCCGATCCTAAACCGGAGTTCATCGAATATGTTGACAGACTTGGGCTTAAAATGTTGAAAGAAAAGTCTGCTCAAGATCCGGCGTCTCTTAATATTCCACCTTTACCTGAAAATTCTGAGGGAGGAATATTTTTTGATACTGCCTATAATGAGGGAAACATAATTGAAGTGCTTGAAAAAACAAATGAAATAATGTCACAAGCAACAGGGTTTACAGGCTCGTTCTGTGCATGGGAAAATATAGAGAAAGAAAGGATAAAATTTTTCAGACATGCACTTCCCGAAACGGTAAACTCCTTTATTTCAGAAATAAAAAGAGAATATCCCGATATACATAAACTGGGGACTGATATTGCTGTTCCGCATGAAAATTTCAATGAAATGAACTTGTTCTCAAAAAATACGATCGGAAGAAGTGGTTTAAAATTCGTTTCTTTCGGTCATATTGGAGACAGTCACATCCATTTTAACATTATTCCTCAAAACTATGATGAACTGGAAGAAGGGAAGAAAATATACGGCATATTAGCTGCCAAAGCAGTTGAGCTTGGGGGAACTGTGTCGGCTGAGCATGGTATTGGAAAGCTGAAAAGGAAGTACCTTGAAATAATGTATGGTTCCAAAGGTATAGAGGAAATGAGAAAAGTTAAAAAGTGTTTGGATCCCGAATTTCTTTTAAATAGGGGAAACATGTTTGAACCGGGAGAAAGAAGTTGAAAGTAGCAGTGCTTGTAAAACAGGTTCCAAGGACAGATAAAATAAAAATCGATAAAGAAAGTGGAACTTTGATAAGGAAAGGGGTTGAGTCTATTTTGAACCCGTACTGTGAGTACGGTCTTGATCTGGCAGTTTCACTTAAGAAGAAATATGGAATAATAGAAGAAATAACAGCATTTACAATGGGTCCTCCCGGTGCGGAACTTGTACTTAGAAGGTCAATAGCTCTTGGAGCAGATAAAGGGGTTCTCCTTTCAGATAAAGCTTTTTCGGGTGCCGACTGCTGGGCTACTGCCTACACCCTTTCATGCGGGTTAAAAACGATGGGAAATCCGAAACTTATAATTTGCGGAAAACAGGCGATCGACGGGGATACGGCTCAGGTTCCGGGAGAAATATCAGAAATATCAGGGATGCCGGTACTTCCCTATGTGCTCGATATTCTTGAACTGACAGAGGAAAAGATAGTTGTTGTGAGTGAATTTGAAAACGGGACAGTAACATTGGAAACATCTCTGCCGGCAGTGGTCACTGTAGGTTCAGGATCGAACATAAGAAGGATACCTTCAGTGAACGATGTTTTAAAGGCTTACGAATCTGAAATTGTTGTTCTTGACAAAACGAAAGCAGGGTGTAATGATACCGATATCGGTCTTAAAGGAAGCCCTACAAGAGTGGTTAAGATCGAACCAGCTTTTTCCAAAGGTGACTGCGAAATGTTTGACGATGGTAATTTCAATGAAGGCTTTGAAAAGATTAAGGTATTTCTGATGGAGAATAATGATGAAGAAAATTGATTTTATTGATCTGAGGTCACAGTACAAGGCATACAGAAATGAAATTGATGAAGCAATTAAAAAAGTATGTGAAAAAGCGTCATTCATCATGGGGGAAGAGGTAAAGATACTTGAAAACAAACTTTCTCAATATACGGGATCAAAGCATTCAGTGACATGTTCGAGTGGTACCGATGCTCTTTTACTTTCATTGATGGCTCTTGACATTAAGCCGGGAGATGAGGTTATAACCACACCTTTTTCATTCATTGCAACTGCTGAAGTGATATCATTTATCGGAGCAACGCCCGTTTTTGCAGATATTGATGAAAAAACTTACAATATCGATCCTGTGGAAATTGAAAAGAAAATAACTGAAAATACAAAAGCAATAATGCCGGTCGCTCTTTATGGACAGCCTGCCGATATGGATGAAATTAATGAAATTGCTCAAAAATATTCGGTTGCTGTAATTGAAGATGCCTGCCAGAGTTTCGGAGCGGAGTATAAAGGGAAAAAGAGCTGCAATCTTTCAACCATTGGGTGTACAAGCTTTTTCCCATCAAAACCTCTTGGCTGTTATGGTGATGGCGGGGCAGTTTTTACAAATGATGATGAGATCGCTGAAAAAATAAAAAGCCTCAGAGTGCATGGTCAAACAAAAAGATATCACCATAGATACATCGGGATGAATGGACGGCTTGACACAATTCAGGCAGCAGTTTTAAATGTGAAAATGGAGCACTTTGAGGATGAACTGAAAAAAAGAGCTGAAATTGCCTTGAAATACAACGAAAAACTTAAAAATATCAGAGGCATAACAATTCCTTTTGTCAAGGATGACAGAACATCTGTTTTTGCACAGTATTCGATAAGAGTTAAAAACAGAGATAAGTTAATAGAAAAGCTGAATGGAGCAGGCATTCCAACAGCAATTCATTATCCTGTTCCGATGCATCTTCAGGAAGCTTGCAGGTATCTTGGACATAAAGAAGGGGATTTTCCTGTTTCAGAAGCAATAAGCAGAGAAATAATGAGTATCCCGATGTCACCTTTTCTTACGGAAGAGGAGATGGAGTATGTGGTTGAGTGTGTTATATTTTAGAGTGTCATATAAAAGTATAAATTTCTTTACAATAACACGAATGAAAGATATATTAATGCAGCTGGTTTGATAGTATTAATATAAGGAAGTAAATAATGGATTTAAATAATGAATACAAGGTTGATTCTGAGCCTTCAAAAGAGACTCGAGAGATAAGTGTGTATGATATTATAAATTTCTTTAAAAGAAACCTTAAAATTCTTGCCATACTTTTTATGTCATTTACTTCAATATTTGTTTTAATGTTCCTGTTCCTACTCTCTCCAGTTTACAGAGTCGACGGCTTAATAGAGGTAAATGATTCATCTGATAGTATTTCTCTAAACCCAATGAACTTTATGATGGGGGGACAGGTTTCCTCTTCCATGGTTGCAAATGAGGAGCTGTTTAGAAGCAGACTGATTGCCAACAGAGTTATAAATAATCTCAACCTGCAAGTTGTACCTTCCAGAAAATCTAACTCCATGTTCTTTTATGTTTTGAATGTTTTGTCTGGAAAAGGTGGCGGTGTCTCAGGAGGTTTTAGAGTTGAGAACTATCCTGATGTTTTTAAATCAGGTTCCATTGACCTTCTGTTAAGCGAAAAGGGTTACACCGTCATACATGAAAGAAAAGAATATAACTGTTCATGGGGGGAAGATTGTAAAATTGATTCAGATACATTGAATATCGTAAAACTTGGCAGATTTCCATATGAAGAGAGATATACATTGAGTTATAGATCTGCACTTGAAGTTAGAGAAATGTTGAGAAGAAAATTTTCTGCAAGTTATTATGCCAATACCAGTAATTTGCGACTTCAATTTGTTGACAGTAATCCTTATCATGCAGCAAAGATCCTTGAGGAGTATGTCAGAGTTTTTCTTTCTATAAAAAACGAATGGGATGAAAAAGAAACCATTGCAAAAAGAAAGTACATAACTAATATCCTTGATGATGTAAAAAATGAAATAAAAACTAAAGCAGAGCTTCTTATTGAAACCCAGCAAAGCGATAACACATTTATGCCTAACATTCAGTTTGAGACTGCTTTTAAAAAGATCGAATCGATAAAAGGGGAAGTTGAAACGCTTAAAATGAAACAGAAACTCATAAATGAAACCTTAGCTGAGTTAGACAGAGAACCGGATAAAGCTGTCACGATCTCCTATCTTTCCGACAATCTTTCTTTAATTGAAATGATAAGGTCTCATAATGAGTTGATCTATAAACTTGATTCAACTAGAGAACAGTTTACCGAGAATCACCCTCGATATATATCACTCAATGCTCTTATAAGTGAATCGTCTAACAATATATCCACTGTTTTATTACAGGAGAAGTCAGCTTTAGATAGTGGGATAAAAATACTGAATCACACTGCAAATGTTATAATAGAGCAGAAAAAGGATTTCCCAAAGAATATCTTGAAATCAGAAGCCCTGAGAAAAGATTTAGAACTTACCGAAAAGCTTTATGTGGCTCTTACCACAAAATTATATGAAAGCACTATTGACAGGAAAACAGGAGTTCCGGCAATAAAAGTTATAGACAATCCCGATCCGCTTGTTTTTAAAAGTAGCCCCGGAGTTTCTTTCAATATGTTGATAATTTTATTTCTTTCGCTAGTTATTGCAACAGTTTCAGTGTTTTTGATCGAGTTTTTCAGGGACAAAGTTAAAAACATAGGCGATGTGAAAAGAACAATCGGCGGTTTTCCGGTTTTTTACCTCGTCCAAGGGGATTCTTCTTCGTATGTTGATCGTTTTAAAGATTTGATAAAATACAAAGCTATTTCTTTTAAGAGACTATTGTTTTTCTCTCCTGCCGACAGCTATGACTTTAAAAAGATTTTAGCTGAGATGGATTTTACCTCCTCTTCCATCATTCTTTCGTTTGGACCAGAGAAAGGTGTCAGTGTCGGTGAATTTGCAGACTCTCTGAAAAACAAAGAGAAGATTTCCAGCTTGACCGATATTAAGGTGGACAAAAACGACCTTCCTTTTATTTTGAACAGTTCTTTATTTTTTAATTTATTGTCTCTGCTTGAAACAAAATATGATAAAATTATTTTCAACATAGTCTCAGATACAAATAATGACCAGATATTAAAGTGGTGTCATTTGTGCTGTGATCATTTGACCTTTTTGATCAAAAAAGATAACACTAACATGAGTGATGTTGTTAAACTCAACGATCTCATAAGAACCGCAGGCGAAAAGGATGATCTTGATATTTTTGTTGTCTTTTCTGATAATGGTTAACTATTCAGATATGTTTTGCAGATACCCTGGTTTGTTCAAGTTGGAGTTGTGACATTATACTGAAAAAAACTATTAAAAAGAACAGTTTTTTAGCACAAGTATTGACACTTATGAGCGGAACTGTTGCAGCACAAGTTGTTACCGTTATCCTATCGCCTGTTCTTACAAGGCTTTATTCTCCGTCTGAAATAGGAGCGTTTGCCGGTTTGTTGGGCGTAGCAATGATAATAGGTGCCATGTCTGCCGGAAGTTTTGATCTTGCTGTTATCATACCTGAAAAAGAAGAGGATGCGGACAACATTGCTGTTGCAGGATTTGGGTCGGCTATTTTAACAGGATTTCTTGTTTCTATAGTTTTCATAGTTTCCGGAGAAAAAATTTCGGAGTTAATAGGTTTGGGCTCTACACCTCCTTTTCTTCGGAATTTGATTGGAATACTTGTAGTTATGATAGGTTCGGCACAGGTTTTAAACCGTCTGGCAATAAGAGGAAAGAAATATTCTTTGCTGGCGGCTACCCAAGTAACTCAACAAATCGGAACTAACGGTGTAAAGGTTTTTATGGGACTCGCAAAGGGTGGTGTTGCGGGACTTTTTACAGGAACTTTTTTGGGATATATGATATTTAACATTTCTCTGGCATGGGCAGAGAGGAAAAGATTTTCCAGAATAAAAAACAACTTTGATGCCGGTGCTGTGAAGTCCATGATCGTTAAATACAGGAAATTTCCACTTGTCAGCAGTTGGTCGGTTCTTTTTAATTCGGCATCAACTCAAGCTCCTGTGATACTTTTTGCGGCATTATTTTCTCCTTCCATGGCAGGTTTTTATGCACTGAGCCACAGAGTTTTAAAACTGCCGATAACTTTGATCGGGCGAAATGTCGGGAATGTTTTTATGGAGAGAGCAGCCAGAGCAAATAACTCCAGCCCTGATGAACTTAAAAGAATAACTCTGGAAATATATGAAAAACTTCTTTTTATAAGTACTGCAGGAATGTCATTTATTGTTTTTTACGGAGACATTATATTTCCTTTTGTTTTTGGTGCTGATTGGAAAATTGCCGGACTTTACTCTCAATGGATATCTGTTTGGTTGATGTTTGTCTTGGTAGCGTCTCCTTTGAGCACACTTTTTTCTATAAAAGAGAAACAAGGCGAAGGGTTGATTTTTAATTTGATAATGTTGCTTTCCAGGATAGGTGTAATTTGGATTGGCAGTATTTTTGATGTAAGTGATTACTTTGTAATAGTTGCATTCTCAGTTGTGGGGGCAACCATGTGGAGTATCATGTGTATGAGAGTACTGTCATTTTCAAACATACCCTATGTTAAGGGCATTTTTTCCACACTTAAAGTTATTGTACCGGTTTTTGCCATTCAGTTTATTGTGAGTGCTTTTTTAAGGAGTTTGCTGTGAACTTTCACATTTATGCCGACAAAAGGTATGTTGTAAATAAACTCAAGGAAACTCCTGTTCTGGTTTTAGGAAATATTTTCTACAACAGTGATATTTGTATCGACAAAAATGACCTGAACATTGAAATTTGGAAATTTGAGCAAAACAGTTTGGCAAACATCCTTAATGCTCGAAACGGGTTTTTTGCGATAATAAGTGTTTGCGAAAAGGGTCTTTTTGCCGCTGTTGACAGGACAAGAAGCATTCCTCTTTTTTATGGAAGAGCTGAAAAAGATTTTTTTGTCAGTGATGACTGTGAGTGGCTTAGAGACAGGCTTAAAGAAACTGAAATGGACCCGGTTTCGCAGGAAGAGTTCCTGCTCACCGGATATGTTACAGGGGATGAAACTCTTTTCCCTGGAATAAAGCAACTTCAAGCTGGAGAGTATCTTTATGCTGTTAAAAACACCGACAACATATCAGTTAAAACCGCCAGGTATTTTGTCTTTGACCATAAAGAGCCGGAAACGATAAAAGAAAGCAAAAATCTGTTTGCAGAACTGGATAAGGTTGTAACTGACAGTGTTAAAAGGTTGTTGAAATATGCAAACGGCAGACAAATTGTTGTTCCGCTTTCTTCGGGATATGATTCTAAGTTAATTGCACTCAAAATTAAAGAGTCAGGGTATGAAAACACAATATGCTTTACTTATGGATTGAAAGAAAACTACGAAGCAAATGCCAGTGCCATTGTTGCCGGAAAACTTGGATACAGGTGGATCTTTGTTGAGTATAGTGAAGCTTTATGGAGAAAAATCTGGAACGAAAGCGAAAGAAAAGATTACTTCATGGCGTCATCCGGCTGGACTTCACTTCCTCACACACAGGATTGGCTGGCAGTAAAAATTTTAAAAAGAGATGGTCTCATAGATGAAAATGCTGTTTTCGTTCCGGGACACGGAGGATTTGTTGCGGGTGGACATACTCCCGCACAGATCGAATTCAGTAAAGATGCTGCCGATTCAATTTTTGAAATGATCTTTAACAAACATTATAACTTAATGAAGTTTTCAGACAAGTTCAGGAACGATCTTGATTTCTGGAAACAAAGATGTCTTGAGAGGATAAAAGTTGACCTCCAAAAAACCGAGTCCAGTCTCGCAAACGCTTTTGAGCAATGGGAGTGGCAGGAAAGACAATCCAAATTTATTAACAACTCTGTCCGGGTGTATGAGTTTTGGGGGTATGACTGGTGGTTGCCTCTTTGGGACAATGATATTGTTGATTTCTGGTTGAAAATGCCTTTAAAATATAGGAAAGAAAAACGATTTTATAAGAAATATGTTGAAATGCAGTATGAAAAGCTAACCGGGGTTAAACCGGGCAAATTCAAAAAAGTAAAGGCTGCTTTAAAAAATACGATAGCCGAGAGTCGCTTAAAGAAACCTTTGAAGTTTTTTTTGAGATGTCTTAGAAAAACATCTGACAGTTTGCCCGATACGAAAAACACCAATGCCCCTTACGGAAAATATGATCCCGAGGTGATTCAAGAATATAGGGATGTTGTGTTGTCTCCAACAGGATTTGGCGTGTTTGCCTTTATTGCTGAAAACATCAAGCTTGCTAATCATTTAAGCATTCTTGATAATGATGGAGAATGTGATTGAGAGTTGTAATCACGCCAGATGTTTTTATAAGCAGTGAAATAAAAGAAAAGTTTTTATGTGACTGC
>SLGQ01000256.1 GCA_007136595.1 Candidatus Sumerlaeota bacterium
AATTGAAAAATTAAATTTAAAAACAAGAAAATTTGCCTCTTTACTGCTTGTTGTAATAATTGCCGCATGGTGGCATAAAACCGGGTTTCCACCGTTTGTCAACGGAAGCGGGTCAACCGTTTTCTTTGGGACATTGATATGTTTCAGATCTTTTTTCAATTTACCTGAAAAGATATCAAAAACTTTAAGGAAAACTGCCCTGATCATCGCAGTCGCCGGTTTATTCATTCCTCAGGGACCCGGAAAAGTGCAGGCAATTCTTTCAAGTGTTTGGCTTGGGATACATGTCCCGCTGTATTTTCTCGGCTACCTTTCTTTGACAGTAGCATTCATATCAAGTTTTTTCAGTAAAGGTGAAACTATCGAAAGAAAAGAAGCCGCTTTTTCAATGTTTTTTCTATTTGCCGGTTTTCTTACAGGGGCATTCTGGGCTGAAATTGCCTGGGGGAGATTTTTCGGGTTTGACAGCAAAGAAGTATGGGCACTTGCTACATGGATTTTGAATTGCTGTTATTTTTTGACAGACAAAAGGATCGAACAAAAATTTTTCATAAGAGCCTCTTTTTTATTCATGGTATTGACATATTTCGTGGTATCTTTTCTGATGCCGGGACTTCATACCTACGGTTAGATATGAACTTTTCCGCAGCCTGACTTTCCTTTATTTGAAGAGGAATCATCCGATCCGTCATCCGGAATTTCATCGTCACCGAAAATATCATCAGGTTCTTCTGAATCATCTGTTTCATCAGGAAATTCTTCATCATCAGGTTCTTCTTCATCTTCATCCCATCCCTGCCAGTTCGGAGGAACGCATCTTCCCTCTTCATTACAGGTTGCGTTGATATCTATGCAGTCAGCAGTGTTCCTGCATTTCCTGAAACATACACCCTCTTTATCTGACATCTGAGCATGGCAGACATAGTAGTCATCATTGAGCCCTCTGCATGATCTGTCACCTGTACAGGACTTGAGGCACACATGGATCCTTTGACCGCCATAGCTGTTCCTTATGACACATTTACCTTCATCGGGGCATAATGAATCATTCTGGTTTGCACAGTTTGAAGTGCAGTATCCATCTTTGAAGTTTGCTATACACCATGCTGATCCGATACATTGAAGATCATTTTCACAAGTGCCGCCAATAGGTGAAGGATTTTTGCTGCATTCACCATTTATATCACAGTATGAACCTTCCGTACAATCATTATCACTTCTGCATTTGGGGACACATATACCCAGACTGTCACCATTACAGTAGTAACCGTCTCTTTTGCATCTGTCTCTCATGTTGCATTCAAGAGCACAAAGATAATTGCTGCCATCAGGATCCATGGCAAAAGCTTTTGTTCCATCAGGACAGGGAGCATTATTTGTTCTTCTCACGCAGTATCCTTCATGAAAAACCCAAAATCTAATCTCTTTGAGACACGAAACATCATCTTCAGTCAAACCTTCTGCCAGACAATCACTGTCACTGCTGCATTTTTGACCTGCCGTAAGTTCGACAGCACAACCTTTGTCAACAAAACCGTCACAGTTATCATCTGTATGATTACCGCATATATCTTTTTCAGGTGGATTTTCACACATAGGCAATCCCATTGCAAGTCTTGCCGCTTTCAATACATTTACTCTTCCGTAACCGAATTTAACACTGTGACCTTCATCATCCCAGTGTCCCGTTTCCGGATATATCTTATCTGAGCTTTGCTTCATTATTTCAATTGCTTCCTCAAGAGTAAGTTCAGGGTTTATACTGAAAATAAGCCCGAACATTCCCGATACCACAGGTGCTGCCGCAGAAGTTCCTGAAAATATCAAAGTATAATCGCTTTCAAAATCTCCATAACCGGGAATTGTTGTTGTCGCTATCCCGAGCAAAGGTCTCTGAGAAAGAGAAGGTGCAACAATGTCCTGAGATGCTCCGTAATTTGAGTAAACAGCCCTTGTATCCCAGGCAGTTGTAGCTCCTACTGAAACAATTTTGTTTTCAACAGGAACACCGTTTCTTTCAAATTTGAACTTATATGAGTGAAGTCTGCTGTATTCGGAATCAACACCGTCATTTCCTGATGCATAAACTATCACTCCACCCAAACCGTTTCTGCCATGTTGCATAAATTCCCGGTGTGTTTCAATTTCACCTACCGTTACAGGAACTGTACCGTAATCTGAAGGGGGACCGAAACTGCAGTTTATGACCGATATTTTAGGATCGGCAATATATCTTTCATAGGTTTTAAGAAGTCTTCTGTCATCCATTGCAGTACCTGATGCTTCAAGATATCTCACAGGATAAATATGACACCATGGACATACACCTGTCATTCCGATATCATTCCCTTCGGCTGCACTTACTCCGGCACATGTCGTACCATGAGCGATACCGCCAATTGCCCATGACGGAGTTCCTTCAAGACCCGCTGTGTTAGGATAACCACCCTCTTTATCAAGAATGGCATCGTATCCGGGCTCAATATTTGTAAGATCGGGATGATCGGGAACGACACCTGTGTCCATGATGGCAATTTTAATTGAAGTGTCAACCGCATAGTTTTCACTATTAAGAAGCTTCAGCATTTGCGAAAACCTTATATCAGCATTTTCAAGCGTAAGCTGTTCATTCCCATAGTAATTTGTAACGGAACCCCTGTTTTCAAGATGCCACTGCATTTCGAAATAAGGATCGCTTGGAGTTGCATCCGGAACATGTTCAAGAACCATCTCCCTTACAAGATTGGCAAAAGCGAAGCCGTCACCGTTTTCAACTATTTCCATAGCTGTTTCAATGCTGTCCCCTTTTTCAAGTTCAAAAATGTAAAAAGGATATGACGGGAGTATTTCAACCAGCTTAAGACCATATTTAGCTTCAATATATCCCGGAGAAGCTGTTCCTCTCCAGATTATTGTCCTGTCAGCTATTACCGGCATATCTCCGAAGAAATAAACAGGAAAATCTCCTCTGTCGCTCATTAATATGGCAAAAGATCTCTTTCCGGTATTTAAGCGGTAAACTTCATCAGGGAGATAAACCGCTTTTGTATAATCCTGCACCACTGCACTTAAATTGTCTGACCTGATGATGTCAACAGAAGTTCCGTCACTGTAGTAAACAACTGATGCCGTTAAAATTCCTGTAAAAAAAACTACTGAGATTAACATAAAGATTTTTTTCATTTTTCCCTCTTATATATATATATATCAAAAAACGATCTTATTATACTAGCAAAAACAAGACCTCTGATTTTAACCTTGCAATATCAGGCTCTTGACCTCACATTCAGTTCAAGGAAGAAGCAGGCTCCACCCAAGTTTGAATCAGATACCGTTAAATGACCTCCTGCTTCCTCAGCCAGTTTTCTGGAGTGACTCAGACCGATCCCGGTTCCTCCCGGTTTTTTTGTATAAAAATTCTTAAAAACAGCTTCTTTTTCTTCATCAGGGATCCCCCGACCTGAATCCTCAACTCTGATAACAGCTTTTTTTTCTTTAATTTCAACCTGCACTGATACTTTTCCCTGCGAACCAAGTTCTTCCCATGCATTTTTTATAAGATTCAACATTATCTCTTTAAAGGAAGAAACTGTTATAGCAAGCTCACATTCCGGGATTTCACCCATAATTATTTCAATGTCCCTTTTTTTAAACTCTGTTGAATGAAAAGATATGAACTGCACAAGATCAATGGGGAGTTCCGTTTCTTTTTCTGTTTCAGCAGAGTTCTTATACTTTACGAGATTCATATATTTTTCAGTTATTGTTTCGAGTCTGTTAACTTCCTTGACTATCAGCTTCATAGAGGAAACTATTTGAGACGGATCAACATCATCAATATTTTCAACCATATATTCACTGTTAAGTTTAATTGTGCTTAAAGGATTTCTGATCTCATGTGTGATCCTTGAAGCCATTTCTCCTATTGAGACCAACCGTTCTGAATCAAGAAGTTTTCTTGCAAGATTTTCCTGCTCTGTAATATTTCTCAAAACCACGAAAACTTCATTTAACTCTTCATGTATGGAAATCCAGTAAAAATCACCATCTATCAATAATTTACCATTTTCAAAACGGTCAATCCCCAACTTTGAATGGACAAAAGATATGTTTTCACCGATTATACTATCTTCAAACCCGAACCAGCTTTTCATTTTTTCGTTAATATAGGTCACTTCATTGTTTGAACCCATTGATATCATTCCCGCAGGAATTGTATCAAGCAAAGCACTTTTTCTTCTTCCCGAGATCTGCTCTCTAAACAGCTTTTTATTTATCTCTTCACTATCTCTTACCAGATCTGTTTTGATCTGTTCAATTGCAGACACTACTTCTTTTGAGCTGACACTCCCTTTTATACCGACAGCTTTGCCTATATTTCTTATTTTCAATTGTAATAAGAAAGCAAATATCATTATTATAGCTGATATTGAAACAACAAAAGATATCCCGGCTTTTACTCTGTATTCGATCTGTCTGTATGCAATATTGTTCGCAAGAACATCCTTTTCCCTGATCTTTTTTGTTCCAAGCATTACCAGATTTTTTAATGTCCAGATATTTCTTTTGAATCCTTCTACATTAAAAGTTTGCCGC